>DATMGW010000486.1:0-20474 GCA_035555295.1 Caldimonas sp. | reverse complement strand
GAGCCACTCGACGAGAGGCCGCCACTGCACCAGGTCGGCCTGCGCCTGCTCGGCGGGCAGATCGAACAGCGTCAGGCCCTGCTCGACGCAGCGGACGTAGACCTGCGCCTCGCGCAGCACGCCGATGAAGGGAAGCTTGAGGGTGCGCGCCCAGGCGGCGAGCACCTCGGCGGCCTTGGTGCGCGCGTCCAGGCGCATGCCGACCGCTGCCACCTTGCAGCGGCCGCTGGCGACGCGCGGCAGCGCCATCAGCTCGGCGTGGCAATCGGCGGCCGATTCGCGGTCGAACGCCGAATTGCAGACCGGCATCAGGATGACGTCTGCAAACGCGACGACCCGTGCCAGGTCGAAGCCGTGCAATCCGCCTGGCGTGTCGAGAACCACGAGGCTGACGCCGGCCGGCGGGCGCAAGACGCGCTTCGGGTCGACCGCCCAGCCGACGATCGGCGCGCTGCGCGGCAAGTGCTGCGTGCTGCGCAAGCGCAGCCAGCTTTGTGTCGACTGCTGGCGATCGACGTCGCCCAGCATCACCGCGACGCCGCTGTTCGCATAACAGGCGGCGAGGTGCGTGGCAAGCGTGCTCTTGCCGCTGCCGCCTTTGCTATTGACGATGGCGATGACGGGCATGGTGCGAATGTCGCTTCAGCTCGGACGGACGGGAATTGTCGTCGATTGCAGCACCGGGCCGAAAAGGCAAGCCGGTCATAAGAGGCGATCCGGCCTGCCTTTTGCCCGTTTCACGGCGGTTCGGACGGGCCGGCCGCCGCGGCGCCGGGCGTGCCAGACGCGACCCTGCGGTGCCGCGGAAGACCCGCGGCCGCTGCCCGAGACGAACCCGACACCGTTCGGCGGCAAGCGCCTGGTCTACGCCGGGTTCCAGGTGCTCGTCAATGGGTCGTGAGCGAGCCCTTGACCAGCCTGACGAACGCCGGGTCGGCATCGCCGAGCCGGTTCGTCCGCCCGGCGATGCGCCCTTCGGAGTCGACCAGGATCAGCGAGCTCGTGTGATTGAAATCGCCGTTCGCCAGGGCCCGGTACTGCACGCCCAGGACGGCGGCGAGCTTGCGCAGATGCGTCGCGTCGGTGCGCGCCAGGGTCCAGTGCGCGCCGTCGAGGTGGCGCTCGTCGGCGGTCTGCCTGAGCACGGCGACGGTGTCGTGCGCCGGGTCGATGCTGACCATGAGGATCGACAGCTCCTTGCGATCCTCGGGGCCGAGCTTCGCTTCGGTTTCACGCAGGGCCTCGATCAGCATCGGGCAGACGAACTTGCACGAGGTGTAGAACATGGCGACGAGCATCGGGTGGCCACGCCGCTCGTCGAGTTGCGAGGTTCGGCCGTTCTGGTCCGTCAGGGGCACGGCGAGCTGGTAGATCGAGTTGCCCGGCAACGCCGCCGCGACCGTTGCCGGCTGCGCCGGAACGGCCGCCGGGCTCGCCGCGAAGGCGCAGCTGGCGGCGCACAGCGCAGCGACAGCGAGGGCAGAACGCCCCGTGCGGCGAAGGATGGTTGCTCGCGTGGTCATGGTGTCTCCTGTGCAGTGGGGCGCACGCAGCGAAAGCCGAGGCTGGTCGTGCTGTCTGCGGCGTTGAGGGACGAGAGCAGCGCGATCCGCATCAGCACGGCGTAGTTCTGCCGGTCCTGCAGGTTGATCGCGCCGGCGCCGCAGAACTTGAGCTTGTCCGGGTCATCGCCCGAGCGACTGTCGGAGTCGACAAGGAGGGCGTTGAAGTCGTCGACCCATTCCCAGACGAGACCGTGCATGTCGCGCACGCCGTAGACGTTCGCCGCGCCGCCGACGGCCGGCAGCGCGCTGCCGGCCGGCCGGGCGTACCAGCCGAGGATTCGCGCGAGCCAGGCCGGATCGCCGCGCGCATCGCGACGCGTGGCGTCGGCAGCGGCGATGTATTCCCATTCGTACCAGGTGGGAAGCCGGCCGCCCTCGCTTTCGCAATAGGCCTCGGCGGCAAACCAGCTGACGTTGACTGCCGGCTCGGCTGCAGCGTGCCCGTCCGCGAGGCCGAGCGGCGAACGCCAATCCTGCAGGTAGCCTTCGTCGGCGAAGGTGCGTGCGACGCGATCGCGCTGCCATTGCGGATTCGCGACGACGAAACGCAGCATCTCGCCCTTGCTGACCGGCGTGATCCGCATCGCGAATGCCCGGATCGCGACGGGCGCGTTATCGGCGTCGTTCGAAATCACGCTGGCGAGCGTGCCGGCCGGCACCGGGATGTAGTCGCCCGCCTGGGCGACGAACGCGGCCGTGGCCAGAAGCGCCATCGACAGCCAAGCCGGAGGACGCCGCGCACACGCGCGACGAGGCATCGCATTGGCGGCCATCGACAGCGACATGGAAGGCCTCAGTGCGTCGCCGGCGCAGCGGACGCTGTCTTGGCCCCGCGCACCTTCTTCACATCCTCGGTCAGGATCTGTCCGCCCGGATTGCCCCAGGAGTTGAGGACGTAGGTCAGGATGTTCGCGACCTCATCGTCGTTGAACTGGTTCATCGGCGGCATGACCGAGTTGTATTCGGTGCCGTTGACGGTGATCCTTCCGGTCAGCCCGTGCAGCAGGACGCTGATGGCACGTTTCGGATCGCCGGTCAGGAAGTCGGATTTGGCCAACGGCGGGAACACGCCCGGAAGGCCTGCGCCGTTGGCCTGGTGGCAGACCGAGCACGTGCCGGAAAAGAGCGCCTGCCCGGCGCGGACCTGGTCTTCGACGGTCAGTGTCCCGGTCGACGCGGCTTGCGTCGCGGCGGTCACCGCATTCATGTTCGGCTGGGCGCGATCGCCGAGGTAGACGGAGTCGAGTTCCTTGCCCGAATAGACCGTCTTGTCTTCCGGCCCGCTCACTTTCAGGATCGCCAGCGCGCCTTTGTTGAAGGCGCGAAAGATCGAGTGGTCGACCAGCACGTAGCTGCCCGGAACCTTGGTGCTGAATTCGACCATCGCCGCGCCGCCCGCCGGGATCAGCGTCGTCTGCACGTTCTTCTGCACGTTGGTGCCGCCTTCGAAGCGGACCTTGTCGAAGATCGCGCCGATCACGTGAAAGCTCGACACCAGGTTCGGGCCGCCGTTGCCGACGAACATGCGAACCGCCTCGTTGGTCTTCGCGGTGATCGCCTTGTCGCCGGTCAGCGCGCCCTCGGAGCCATTGAAGAGCACGTAGGTCGGGCGCTCCTCGATCGCCTTTTCCATGTCGAACGGCTGCAGGCCCTTCTCGCGGTACTTGCCCGTCGTGTAGAAGTCGCCCTGCATCACGTAGTACTCGTGGTCGACCTTGCTGAGGCCTTGCGGCGGCTCGACCAGGATCAATCCGTACATGCCGTTGGCCACGTGCATGCCGACCGGCGCCGTGGCGCAGTGATAGATGTAGATGCCTTCGTTGAGCGCCTTGAAGGTGAACTGCGATTCGTGCCCCGGCGCTGTGAAGCTCGACGCGGCGCCGCCTCCCGGTCCGGTCACGCCATGCAGGTCGATGTTGTGTGGCATCTTGTTGCCCGGGTGGTTCTTGAGATGGAACTCGACCGTGTCGCCCTGACGCACGCGGATGAAGCTGCCGGGGACGGTTCCGCCGAAGGTCCAGAAGGTGTACGAGACGCCCTCGGAGATCGCCATGTCCTTCTCGATCACCTCGAGCTCGACGATGACCTTGGCCGGCACCTTGCGATTGGTCGGCGGCGGCACGTTCGGCGGGCTCGTCAGGACGGCGTGGATCGGCGCGCCCTGCGGCGGCCCGAAGTCGCCCGCCCATTTGACGGCGGCGGGCTTGTCGGCAACCGGCGTCGCGGCAAGGGCAGCGAAGCCCGCGCTGCCGGCGAATCCGAGCAGGGCGAGGAGCAGCTTTGATTGGAAGGTCACGAACGCACTCCTTGACAGGTAACGGATCGGTCGGCCCTGAAGGTTCATCTGGAATGCATCTATGGTAGGAGTCGCGCCGCGCCGACGCTTGATGCAAGTCAAGACACGGCGCGCTGCCGGCGGGCGCTGCCCGGCGTGCTCTCAGGCGCGCAGCGGGGCGGGATGAAGGTGCAGGACCTTGGCCAGCGCCGAGCGGTTCTGCGCGATATCGGCGAGCGTGTAGCGATCGAGCACGGCGTAGAAGGCATCGACGGCCTCCTGCAGCACGCCGCGCAGCCGGCAGATCCGCACGATCGAACAGCGTTTCGGCGCGCTCCCGAAGCACGCCGCCGGCATCGCCTCGCCCTCAGCCGCGCGAACCACCTGGCCGATCTGGACACGCTCCGGCGGCATCGCCAGGGTCATGCCGCCGCCCTTGCCGCGCACGTTCGCCAGCCAGCCCTCCTTGCCGAGGAAGTGAACCACCTTCGTGAGGTGGTTTTCCGACAGGTCGAAGGCCGCGGCGACTTCCGAGATCGTGGCGCGCCGCGCCGGGTCGGCGGCCAGGTAGACCAGCACGCGCAGGCTGTATTCGGTGAAGCTCGTCAGTTTCATTGATAAGACGCATTTGGCGCGCATCTATCCTAGAGGTCGAGTCCGGGCTGCGGTTGATCCGGATCAAGGGCGTCGCTGTCGCCACGCTCTGGCAAGTGCTACAGCCGACTGAACACGCCCGCCGGATTCTTCGTAACGGCAACCGAGACGATGTAGCCGAAGACGGCGAGCGCGCCCAGCCATGCTGCGGCGCGGACCGATCGTGGTGCCGCCGGCCGCAGGGCGACCATGCCCAGGGCCACGTAAACGACGAGGCCGGCGAGCTTGGCCATCAGCCAAGGGGCGGCACGCGGGTCGAGCCTGAGCGTCCAGGCGAGCCACAGCGCCGACAGCAGGAGCACCGTATCGACAACGTGCGGCAGCGAGCGCGCGGCGCGACTCCCGACCCAGGCCGCCCCCGCCACCGACCCCGCGCCGCGAGCGAGGAAGCCGGCGAAGGACAGCGCGACGGCGCCCTGGTGAATCGCCTTGACGGTCGCGTACTCCATCGCCGGCGCGAGATCCTACGAGCCTCTCGGCGCATCGCTCACCGATTGCACGGCGCGACGGAATTCGAGCGGAGACTGGATGTGCGAGAACGCTTCCCGGGTGCCGCCGCTGCCGGTGACGACGATGTCGCCGTAGCCGAAGAGCCGCCCGAGGAGGCTCTGGTCGACGGCGATGGCTTCGATCTTGTTGAGCAGCAGCTCGACCGAGCGCGTCGTGAACACGCCCGATTTCATCATCACGCGCTTGTTCGTCACGGCGAAGTCGGAGCTTTGCCGCTTGACGACGGCGGGAAGCAGCACCACGAGCACGAGGGCCAGAGGCACCCAAGCGAAGCCCTGCCAGCTTCCGCTGGCGAGAAACCAGGCGATCGGGAGCAGCACCACCACGCTGAAGAGCACGGGCACTGCGTAGACCAGCCAGTGCAGTCGCGTGCGATAGACGACGCGCTCTCCAGCAATGAGGTTTCGGTCGATGTAGCTCACAGTCGGCTCGCGGTTCCTCGTCTGTCGCTTGGCTTCACTATAGGCCGATGCCCGACTTCGGCCTACGCCGCCGACGCCCCGGAACGCGAGACGGAGCAACTACATCTCGCCCTCGGCGATTGGCGCCACGACGGCCCCCGTGTGCCGGATCAGGTCGGCGACGGAGACCCGCATCAGCAGCTCGGCCCGGCCGCCGCCGGCGACCACGTCGCGCCCGGGACTCTGCGAAAGAGACTCGTCGACGACCACGGTCACGGGCTTCGCAAAAGCGAAAGGAGCCACGCCCCCCGCAGCGTAGCCCGTGTTCTCGGCGACCTCGGTGCCGGACGCGAACCGGAGCGAGCCCGAGCCGGCCGCCTGCGCCACCTTCTTCCGGTCGAGCCGCCGGTCGCCCGGGACGATCGCTGCAATGAAACGCGCGCCGTCGGTCAGCAGCATCGTCTTCACGATATCGGACACGTCGACGCCGAGGATCCGCGCGGCCGCCTCGGCCGTCGGCGCGGCCTCCTCGGTGCTCACGACCTGCACCGCGATGCGATGGCGGGCGATGAACGCGGCCAGGTTCTCGGGAAGCACGTCGCGCGTCAGGCGCGCGCTCGGTCGGGCGAGGTAGAACCATTCGTGCCCCGGCTCGGCGGCGACGTTGGGGAAGACGATGAATCCGTCGTACGGCGCGACGACCGCGCTGCCGTCGTGCCGGGTGCCGATCGCCTGGCCTGCGGCGACCGGATCGAAGCTGTGCCAGGGTTGCATGAAGGCATCGTCGGGATGGAGCCGGTCGATCACTTGGCTGAGGCACAGGCCCTCAAGGCGCGGCACCGGCGCCGGATCGGGAGCGTCGATGAGGCGCAAATGGGCCAGCGTGTTGAGGATCGCCCGGTAGGCCAGCGCGGGCGCCTCGGGATCGTCGTGGCGGCCGCATTCGAGGGTGAGCGCGCATCCTCCGGTCGATCGCATGTACTCGGTCGTGCCGATGCCGTAGCGCGGGTCGAGGTCGAGCGTCGCGTCGGGAAAGGCGGCGGCGAGTTCGCGGCGGCGCGCGACGCCGGCGGCATAGGTGTCGAGCCAGCCTTCGACCGCGCGGCCGACGCCCAGCCGCTGGGCCAGCGCCTCTTCGCGGGCGGCCTGAGCGAAAGGCTCGAGCCGGCCGTCGTTGTCGGACGGGCCGACCAGCACGAACGGCGTGCCCGGCGAGTGGAAGGAATGGAGATCGAGCAGCACCTCGTGCGCTGCGAGCAGCGGACACAGCCAGTTGGCGACGTGGTCTTCAAAGGCGCTCGGCGTCGGCGTCGGCGCGAGCTTGCGGTTCAGGTTGCGATCGCCGGCGCGCCGCCGCAGCGAATAGGCGAGCGGGTTGGCGACGGGTACCAGCGTCAGCTGTCCGGCGGCCAGGCGCAAGGTGCCGGCGTCGATCTCGTCGATCACCCGGCCGATCGCCTGCGTGCCGCAGGTCTCGTTGCCGTGGACCGCGCCCAGGACGATGAGTCGCGTGCCGGGCTGCACGCTGGCGTAGGAGACGGACTTGAAGGGTTGCATCGCCGACGATCGTATCGGACCCGGTCGCCGTCAACCGAGCGCAGACCCATTCCCGCGTGGCGCGACAACGCGCCTATGATGATTTGCACGAGGCGTGAGGAACGGGTCCTGGGGCCTCTCAACCCGAAGGAGCAAAGACCATGGCCAAGAAGAAATCCGATTCCGGCGTCTACCGTGTCACGGAGATCATCGGCACCAGCCCGGTGTCGTGGGAGGCGGCGGCGAAGAGCGCCGTCGAGACCGCGGCCGCGTCGCTGCGCGATCTGCGCGTAGCCGAGGTCAACAAGCTCGACCTGAAGATCGAAGGCGGCAAGGTCGTCGCGTTCCGGGCGAAGGTGTCGCTGTCGTTCAAGTACGAGGCCTGAGCATCGAGCCGAGTGCCTGCCGCGGGGCGCGGCTCAACTCGACCGATGACCTTCGCCTGCCGCGCGCCGCAGCGTGCGCGCGAACAGGCTGAACACGCGCTCCCAGTGTCGCTCCGCGGCAGCCTGGTTGTAGATGCCGGCGCGCTGCGGGAAGACGAAGCCGTGCTCGACGCCGGGATACCACTCGACGCGGTGCGGCGTTCCCGCTTCGCGTAGCGCGGCCTGCAGCTTCTCGATATCGGCAGGCGGCGCCCACTTGTCGACCTCGGCGCAGGCGAAGTAGCTCTCGCAGCGGATCTTCGGCGCCATGCGATGCGGCGAATCCGCCTTGTCGGTCGCCATGTTGGCGCCGTGGATCGACGCGATGCAGCCGATGCGATCGGGGAAGGCGGCGGCGGCCCACATCACGAACGGTCCGCTCATGCAATAGCCGACGGCGCCGACGCTGCGAGCGTCGGCTTCGGGCTGTGCGTCGACGAAGCGCAGCACGGCCTCGGTGTCGCATTCGGTGGTCGCGGCGCCGAGCGTCGCCATCAGCGCGAACATCTCGGCCATCGCCGGCTCGGTGCGCTCCTTCAGGCGAAAATCGCGCGAGCGACGGTAGTAGAGGTTGGGCAGCACGACGAAATAGCCGACGGCGGCAATGCGTCGCGCCATGTCGTGCAATTCCTCGCGCTTGCCCGGAGCGTCCATGTAGAAGAGCACGACCGGAAACGGCCCGCCCTCTTCCGGATAGACGACGAAGCTGTTCATCGCGCCGTCGGCGGTGGCAATGTCGAGGTGACGTTCGATCATCGAAGACTCCCAGTGTCGAATGCAGGCCTTCAGCGGCCGATGCCAGCCAGCTTGTCGTTCCAGAAGTCGAGGCCCGGCATCGCGCCGAAGCCTGCCTTCGCGTTGTCTTCCATGTGCTCGCGCCGCCGCGTGCCGGGGATCGCGCACGTCACCGCCGGGTGGCTCAGCACGAACTTGAGCAGCACCTGCGCCCAGCTCCTGCACCCGATCTCGCCCGCCCAAGCGGGCAGCGGCTTGTCGAGCAGGCCGCGCAGCAGGCCGCCGCCGCCGAAGGGCAGGTTGACGATGACGGCGACGCCGCGTTCGGCGGCCAACGGCAGCACCCTTCGTTCCGCCTCGCGGTCGTCGAGCGAGTAGTTGATCTGCAGGAAATCGAGCTTCTCGGAGCGCAGCACCGCCTCCACCTCGGGATACGCCGACGAGGTGTAGTGCGTGATGCCGAGGTAGCGCAGGCGCCCGTTCTCCTTCCAGCTGCGCAGCGTGGCGAGCTGCGTGCGCCAGTCGACCAGATTGTGGATCTGCATCAGGTCGATGCGGTCGGTGCGCAACAGCCGCAGCGACGCCTCCATCTGCCGGATGCCTTCGCTTCGCCCGCGCGTCCATACCTTGGTGGCGATGAAGGTGTCGTCGCGCCGCCCGCTCGCGGCCAGCAGCTCGCCGGTCGTCTCCTCGGCGCGTCCGTACATCGGCGAGCTGTCGAGCACCTTGCCGCCCGCCGCCAGCAGCGCCTCGACGACACCGGGCAGCAGCGCATAGGCGGCGCTGCCCGGCACCTGGTCGAAGCCGACGTAGGTGCCGCAGCCGATCACAGGGAGGGCTTCGCGGGTCGAGGGAATCGGGCGAGTGTTCATCTTCGAAGCGCTTGCAGTCTGGCATCGGGCCGCGACCGGCAAGGCCGCGCCGATCGGGAAACAAAGCGCTGCGCGCAGGAGCTGCGAGCGCGTGATGGCGGCAGGAGAGAAGCGGGTCCGCAAGGAAAGCATTTCATCATCATTGTTCGGCGACTGCTTGCGGCCACGCTCGTCACCGCCGGTCCCCGGCACGACCGCAACCGCCGCCCAGGGACGTCGGGCGAGCGCGCGGAGCGTGCAGAAGTTGGGACTCCCCCGGAACTGGCCTCCTGTTCCGGGAACCCGCCCGCCGATGCGAGTTGACAATCCGCAGTCGTTGGAAAGCTCGGAGGTCGCATGCAGCGAATCGATGATCGGCGCTGGCCGGGGCTTGCGCGCCGAAGCCCGTTCGCGTTTCGTCGTCCCGGCATGGCCTGGGCGGCCCTGACCGCCTGCCTGCTGCTGTCGACCCCGTGCGCGGCGCAGGCACCCGCCGCCCCTGCAGAGCACTTGCGCATCGTCGGCGGGCTGGCCGGTGTGCAGCAGTACACGCGCTACGAAGAGCCTTTCTGGACTCGCGAGCTGACGCGCCTGAGCGGTGGCCGCGCCACGGCCGAGATCGTGCCGTTCGACCGGGCGGGGATCCGTGGCCAGGAGATGCTGCGACTGGTGCAGCTCGGCGTCGTTCCGTTCGGGACGTCGATCCTCAACCTCAGCGCGGTCGACGACGCGGAGCTCGCGATGCCCGACCTGGCCGGGTTGAACCCGGACATGGCCGCCTTGCAACGCAGCGTCGGCGCCTTCCGCCCTCGCCTCAAGAAGGTGCTGCACGAGCGCTATGGCAGCGAGTTGCTCGCGATCTACGCCTACCCGGCGCAGGTTACCTTCTGCACCAAGCCTCTGGCCAGCCTGGCCGACCTGAGCGGACGCAGGATCCGCATTTCCAGCGCGACGCAGTCGGATTGGGTCGTCGCGCTCGGTGCCATACCGGTGCAGACCGCCTTCGCCGACGTCGTCGCCAACCTGCGCGGCGGCAGCATCGACTGCGCGATCACGGGGACGATGTCCGGCAATGCGATCGGGCTGCACGAGGTCACGAGCTACCTGCAAACGACGCCGGTAAACTGGGGCGTTGCCGCCTTCGTGGCCAACGGCGCCGCCTGGGCCGCGTTGCCGAAGGATCTTCAAGAGCTGCTGCAACGCGAGCTGCCGAAGCTGGAGCAGTCCATCTGGACCGACGCCGAGACCGAAACCCGCGACGGGATCGCCTGCAACATCGGCGCATCGTCTTGCGTCGGCGGTCGCAAGGGCCGCATGATCGAAGTTCGCCCCAGCGCAGAGGACGCTGCAAAGGCCCGCGCGATCCTGGTGAACAATGTGCTTCCCGGCTGGCTCGAGCGCTGCGGCCCGCAGTGCGCCCCGCTGTGGAAGCAGACCATGGGCCCTGCCACAAGCATCGAAATGCACTGACCGGTGCTGAGCCGGACGCGAAAGACCGCCCTCCTTTCCATGTCGAGCAAGCCGCCCCGAATCCGCTCCGCCCTGACCATATGGGGCGCGGTGTCGGCGCTGGTCGTCGCGGCGGTCGGCTCGGCCGCCTGGCTGATCGTGCGCGCGGAGCACGACGCCATCCTCGAGACCGAGGGGCGCGTGGCGCGCTTCGTCAGCGGGGCCGAAGCCGCGCTCAATCGGACGATGATCGAGGCCGACTTGCTGCTCGCCGACATGGGCGACCTGCTCGCCCCCGCTGGCGCGTTCGAAGCCGGCTCGGCCGAGCACATCCTGCGCGGCGAGGTCAAGCGCAACCTGGAATACCGCGATCTTGTCGTCATCGATGGCGACGGCCGCGTGCTGGCGGCCGCGCGCGGGCAAACGGCACGACTCGGGCTGCCGCTGCCGACGCGATTCGTCCACGACACGCTGGGCCAGACGTCGCCGACGATGATGATCAGCGCGCCGGCGGTGAACGTCGCCACCTCCGAACGCGCCATCTACTTCGCCCGCGCCGTGAGCCTGGGACCGGGGCGGCGCGTCCTCGCGGTCGCGGAGGTGCCAGTGTCGATCGTCACGACGATCCTCGCCCAGTCGGTGCAGATTCCCGGGCTCGTCGTCACGCTGGAGCGCGACGACGGGCAGCTGTTGGCGAGCGTGCCGGCCAGCGCCACCCTGCTGGGCGAGCGGATCGCGGTGCCGCTGCCCGCACAGGCGCTGGACGGCACGCCCATTCACGCGGCGGGGCGGCTCGACGGGTCGCCTTCGATCCTCTCGGTTCGGCCGTTGCTGTACCGGTCGCTGCGGATTTCCGCCGGCATACCGCGGGACGTGGCATTGGCGGATTGGCGCCAGGACCGCAACGTGATCGTCGTCGTCACCGCGCTCTTCATCGCGATGATCCTCGCCGCCGGCTCCGTCACGCATTGGCAGATCGGCCGGCTCGCCCGCGCCCGGCTCGAGATCGCCAAGGCCAAGGACAACATGGACCGCGCGCTCGCATCGATGGCGGACGGCTTCCTGCTGTGCGACGCCGAGGACCGCGTCGTCGCATGGAACGCACGCTACCTCGAGATGTTCCCGTGGCTGCGTCCGGTGATCGGCGTCGGCATTCCTTTCGGAAGCCTCGTCGAAGCCGGCGCGCAGGCCATCGTCGCCGATCCCGCGCTGCGCCAGGCTTGGCGCGAAACGAGGTGGGCGAATCACCGCAGCGGTCAGGGAATGTTCGAGCTGGAATTGCGCGACGGCAGCGTGATCCACGTGATCGAGCGCCGCACGCCCGACGGCGGCGTGGTCGGCGTCCTGCGCGACATCACGCTGGCCGAGCGCGAGCTGACGCGCGCCAAGGCAGCCGCCGAAGCGTCGAACCGCGCCAAGTCGCAGTTTTTGGCGGCGATGAGCCACGAGATCCGCACCCCGCTCAACGGGGTTCTGGGGATGAACAGCCTGCTGCTGAAGACCGACCTCAGCGACGAGCAGCGCAGCTATGCGCGGACGATCCGCAGCTCCGGAAAGGCGCTGCTCGCGCTGATCAACGACATCCTCGACCTGTCGCGGGTCGAGGCCGAGCGGCTCGAGCTGGCCATCGCGGAATTCGATCCGCGCCGCCTGGTCGAAGACGTGGCGGCTTCGGCCGCGCCGCGCGCGCACGAGAAGGGCCTGACGTTCGGCGTGCAGTTCCAGCGCGACCTGCCGGCCGTGCTCCTGGGCGACGAAGGGCGGCTGCGCCAGGTGCTCTTGAACCTGATCGGCAACGCCGTCAAGTTCACGGAAAGCGGCTCGGTCAGCGTCGACGTCGCCTGTCGTGAGCTGGAGGGCGACCGGGTGGAGCTCGTCGCTTGCGTGCGCGACACCGGCATCGGCATCGCCGCGGATGCTCTGCCGACGCTCTTCGAGCGCTTCCGGCAGGCCGACAGCGGCATCGCCCGGCGCTATGGCGGCAGCGGGCTGGGGTTGGCGATCAGCCGCGGACTCGTCGATCTGATGGGCGGGCGCATCGACGTCGAGACGGAGCTGGGGCGGGGCAGCACGTTTCGCGTCACCCTGGACCTGCGGCGTGGCCACTCGGTCAAGCTCGTCGGCGTCGACACGAGCTTCGACGCCGCACCCGACATCCTGGGGACCGGACTGCATGTCCTGGTGGCGGAGGACAACGAGGTCAACCAGCACGTCATCCGCGCCATGCTGGCCAACATCGGCCACAGTTGCGAGGTGGCCCGCGACGGCCTGGAGGCCGTCGCCATGGTCACGGCAAGCCATTTCGACCTCGTCCTGATGGACATCCAGATGCCCAACCTGGACGGCCTGGCCGCCACCCGGAGAATCCGCGCGCTGGGCACCAGCGTCGCGCAGATCCCGATCATCGCCCTGACCGCGAACGCCATGGTCGAAGACCGGGAGGCCTACATCGAGGCCGGCATGAACGATCACGTAGCCAAGCCGATCGAGCTGAAGGAGCTCGCCCGCGCCATCGCCCGCGCCATCGCACTGGAGCGGCAGAGCTGAGGCCGGCGCGGCGAACGGCTGCGATTCAGCCGTTCAGGAGCGGAGCAACTCGTTGATGCTCGTCTTGGCGCGGCTTTGCGCGTCGACCTTCTTGACGATGATCGCGCACGCGGTGCCGTACGTGGCGTCGGGCGACGGCAAGGTCCCGGCGATCACGACCGACCCGGCCGGAATGCGTCCGTAGCTGATCTGCTTAGTCTCGCGATCGAGGATCTTCGTGCTCTGGCCCAGGTGCACGCCCATGGCGATGACAGAGTTCTCCTCGACGATGACGCCTTCGACGACCGACGAGTGCGCGCCGATGAAGCAGTTGTCTTCGATGATGGTCGGGTGCGCCTGCACCGGCTCGAGGACGCCGCCGACGCACACGCCGACGCTCAGGTGCACGCGCTTGCCGATCTGCGCGCACGAACCGACATTGGCCCAGCCGTCGACCATCGTGCCCTCGTCGACGTAGGCGCCGATGTTGATGAAGCTGGGCATGACGACGACGTCGCGCGCCAGGTAGGCACCGTGGCGCACCATCGCCGGCGGCACCGTGCGCACGCCGCTGGCGCGCAGCTCGCCCTCGTCGAAGCCGGCGAACTTGGAGTCGACCTTGTCGAAGTAGGACGTCCCGCCGACGCGCAACAGCCTGCTGTCGCTCAGCCGGAACGACAGCAGCACCGCCTGCTTGATCCACTGGTTGACCGTCCAGCGGCCGACGCCCTGGCGCTCGGCGACTCGCAGCCGCCCCGCGTCGAGGGCATCGATGACGAACTCGACGACCTCGCGAACGATCGCCGGATGCACCGCTCCCGGCCCCGCCAGCCAGGCGCGTTCGATCACCGCCGACAGCTCGCGAAGGGTCGAGGCGTCGATCCCGCTTTCGGTTCCGCCGGGACCGAATGCAGGTGCGGCATTCGCCGGTACTCGGCTCATGGCCATGCGTACTCCAGGGTGAGGGTCAGTGCGTGTGAACGGGGTCAGCGCTTGTCCGGCGGGATGCTTCTGGCACTCAGGACGGGGATGCGCAGCGCCGTGGCGCGTACGCCCGCACCGACGATCAGGAGCATCCCGGCGACGGCCGTCCAGGTGACGCGCTCGTCGAACAGGAGCACGCCGTAGAGGAACGAGAAACCGATGCCCAGGTACTGGAGGCTGGCGTTGACCAGCGTCCGACCGCGGACGTAGGCACGCGTCAGCATCAGCTGCGCCACGGTCGCCAGCACGCCCACCGCCAGCAACAAGCCCATGCCGCTCCAGCTCGGCGCATGCCAACCGGTCATGGTGCTCAAGGCGGCGCCGCCGACGATGCTGCCGATCGAGAAGTAGAAGACGATGCGGCTCTCCGGTTCACCGGCTCGGCCCAGCGCCGCGACCTGCAGGTAGCCCGCGGCAGACACCAGGCCCGACAGAAGGCCGGCGAGGCCGTGCCCCCACTGATCCTGCTCGATCGTCGGTCGCAGGACTAGCACGACCCCCGCGAAGCCGACCAGCGCGACGAGCGCGAGTCCCGCCTCCGCGCCCTTGCGCTTCCACAAGGCGGCGCCCCCTAGCAGGAACACCGCCAGCCACAACGAGGACGTGTAGTTCAGCGTCATGGCGGTGGCAAGCTGCAGATTGCCGAGGGCGTAGAACCAGAGGCACAAGGCCACGACGCCCGAGAGGCTGCGCAAGGCGTGCTGCGCCAGCACCGCCGTCCGCAGGGGGACGCCCCGCCAGCGACTGACGGCGCCGATCATGAGTGCACCGACGACGCCGCGATACATCACGATCTCGCCGCTGCCGTAGTGGTGCGAAGCGAGCTTCACGCATGCACCCATGGTCGCGAACAGCAGGGACGCGACGACGATCAGCCAGGACGGCGACATTCAGGTGACGAAGGGTTCGCGGAATCTACGTGGCGGAGGGATCGCCCGATGCTACCGCGCGTGCATGGCCCTCCCCGGCGTCTTCATGCACGCAAATCGCGGCCTCGAACCCGCATGAGTTCGACACGCCCCTTCCGAGGCGAAGGAAGGGGGCGGCGTATCGATCCGGCAATGCTTGCAGCGGTTCGAGACGATTGCTTTGCGTCAAGGACGCTGGTCTCTTGACGTACTACCGTCGGGTCGCGTCGCTCCGGGCGAGCGTCGTGACGTGGGGGTACTGAACATGGAAAAGTCGCTCCTGAAGGTTCAGGTCGCCGTGCTGGCGGTCGGAGCGGCGTTCTCCTGGCTCACGCTCTCCATCGACTACCGCCGATTCTTCGCTGCCGGCGGACACGTGCTCGAGCTGTCCGGGTGCGCCGTGGCGAATCCCCTCGTCACGCCGTGCTTCTACGGCGCGGTGGCGTTTCTGGCGGCGTTCGTCTGGGCTGTCGCCGTCCTTCGTTCCGCGCCAGGGGTGATGACGTCCCGTCAACGTGGACTCAACGCGCTGCTGATCGCAGGAACCGTCTTTGCCTGGAGCAACTTCGCCTACGAGGTCTACCGTTTCAGTCAGCCGCAACCGGGTGCTTCCGCCTTCAGTTGCCCGAAGGGGGCGGCGGCCGTGAATCCACTCATGACGCCCTGTTTCTACGGCGCGCTGATCTACCTGACAGCGCTCGTCGTGTCCCTGCTCATCCTGCGCGCGCACGCGTCGCACGCTTGAGCCGATGCGCCCGGGCCAACGCGGCTAGCTAGTCGGCGGCCGCCAGACGGGTGCTCCACAGCGAGGCCGCTCCGGCGAAGATCGACGTGCCTGTCAGCGCGTCGCCGTCACGGGCCATCTCGATCCAGGCGAGCGTGTCGTGGGGACTGCCGGCGATCAGGTCTCTCGACCGCTCGGCGATGAGCCAGTCGCGCAGTCTTTCGTATTGCTGCCGATGGTGCTGCCGGGCCCACGCCAGGCCGACGAGGTCGGCGTATCCCTCTTCGCGACGCAGCGCCTGCATCGTCGCGTAGGCTTCGCGCAGCTCCGGGCCGAGTCCGGCCGGCTCGGTCGCGGTGAAGCCTGCGGGCAACCCCAGCCAGGTTCCGTCCAGGTAGCGCCGGCAATGACCCAGCTCGTGCGCAGCCATCAGCTCGAGCGCTGCATCGAGCAGATCGGGCTCGATGCGATCGAGCGTGATCTGCGCTTCCGCGTTGCCGCGCATGGACAGGACCAGTTTGCAGCGGCCGTCCATGAACGCCAGCGCGAGCGGTGCGGCCCCCGGTGCCGCCTGTGGTTGCACGATGATGTCGAGCGGCAGCTTCGCCTCACGGGCGAACGCGACCACGGGCCAGACGCCCTTCAGCCAGCGCATTTCGGTCGCAGTCAGGTCGGACGCCAGGCACGCTGACGCGGCCAGCGCCGCCACGACAAACACCGCGATCGATTTGCACACGAGAGAAGCCTCCTGATGGAGGCTTCTTCGTCACGTCGCAGGCGCGCCTTGAGCGAGCCGTTGCGCCGGACCTGTGCCGCCCGCGTGTCCTGCTGCACGGAGTCGTCGTGCGCAGCCGTCGTTCGTCACGAACCGCCGGGCAGGTGCTGCGACGCCCGGCTCCTTCAGCTCCTGCCTAGGCCAGAGCCATCCGGTACAGGGCCAGCAGCTTGCCCCAGGCGCGTTCGGCGTCGGGCATGCTGTAGAGCGGAACCCCGTTGTCGAGCGGCATGTCCGGCACGCACCAGCCGTGCTTGGCCGGATAGAGCTCGATCTCCGCCGGGACCTTCGCCGCTGCGAACGCCTCCTTCAGCCGGTCCTTCGCGTCGGGTTGGCGCTGATCGTCGTTCGCTGCGACGGCGAAGTACATCCGCGCATGGATCTTCGGCGCGAGCAGATGCGGGCTGTCGGGCTTGTCCGTCACCAGGCCGCCGCCGTGAAAGGACGCGCCGGCGCCGACGCGATCCGGCACTGCTGCGGCCGTCTTCACGATCAGCGGACCGCCCATGCAGTAACCCTGGGTGCCGATCTTCCCGCTCTTGTCGACCTGCGGTTGCGCGTCGAGAAAGGCGAGGTAGGCCACGGCGTCCTTCTCCGCCGCGCCCGCGGCGCTCACCGACGCCATCAGCGGCCGCAGCCTGGCCATTTCGGCGGGGTCCTGGAAATTGAACCGGGAGGGGTCGTCGAACACCGGCGCCTTGGCGACGCGATAGAAGGGGTTGGGAACGAGGACCGAATAGCCCTCGGCAGCCAGGCGCCTGGCCATGTCGCGCATCGCCGGGCGCAAGCCGAAGGCGTCAGGCCAGATGAGCACGCCCGGATGCGTGCCGGTGCTCGGCCGGATGAACGCCGCGTCGCAGATGCCGTCGGGAGTGGTGATCGAGACCTCGGTTTCAGTCAGCGGCAGCGCGGCCGCCGACGCCGAACCGGTTGCGGCGGCAAGGCCGCCGGCCACCGACAGCGCGACGAAGTCGCGTCGCGAAAGATCGGCCGTCGCTTCGACCCGTCGGTCTCGATCGTGCGTGTCATCCATCGTCGCCCTCATTCTTCGTCAGCCGCGGGACCGCCATATTGCTTCAATTCGCGGGTCGGCGGAAAGATCACCCCGAGTCGCAGCGAAGGCTTCGACGATGGCTCCCTCGGACAGGGACAAGCACGCTCGACAGGCCGCTCCGAGGCCGCCACACTTGTCCCGTGGCGCAGCCGGAGACAAGCATGAGCATCGAAAAGACCTGTTCGACCGCAAGCAGGATATTCCTCGGCCTGGTTGCCCTCGCGGCGCTGGCCGGCCCGGCGCGGGCCGACGTATTCGATGACGTCAAGGGCAACGGCGTCGTCAAGTGCGGCGTGACGCTGGCCGCGCCGGGCTTCTCGGCCGAGAACAACGCGGGCAAGCGCGAAGGCTTCGACGTCGACCTGTGCAAGGCGATCGCCGCAGCCGCGCTCGGCGACGAGACGAAGATCCAGCTCGTGCCGATGGACCTGAAGACCGCCTTCGCGGGCCTGCCGACCGGCGCGGTCGACGTGCTGACCCACCGCTTCACCTGGACGCAGAGCCGCGACGTCGGCGGCCTGAAGTTTCCCAAGGTGATGTTCTTCGACGGCCAGGGCTTCATCGTCGCCAAGAAGTCGAACGCCAACAAGATCGCCGACCTCGACAACGCGACGATCTGCACGGCGCAGGGAAGCACTTCGGAGCTGATCGTCGCCGACTACTTCCGCGCCCACAAGCTCAAGTACAAGATCGTGACCTTCGCCTCGCAGGAGCTGGCGTGGGACGCCTTCGTCGGCAAGCGCTGCGACGCCGCCATCAACGACCGCTCGGGCCTGGCGGCGCGCCTGGCCAAGCTGCCGAATCGCGACGACTTCAAGGTGCTGGCCGAGACGGTGTCGAACGAGCCGATCGGGCCGATCGTGGCGCAGGGGCAGCCGCACTGGGAAGCCGTGGTCCGCTTCACGCTGAACGCGCTCGTCGCTGCCGAGGAGCTGGGCGTGACGCAGGCCAACGTCGACGCGCAGCGCAGCTCGCAAAGCCCCGACGTGCAGCGCCTGCTCGGCGTGACGGGCGACTTCGGCAGCAAGCTCGGCCTCGCCAACGACTGGGCCTACAAGGCGATCAAGGCGGTGGGCAACTACGGCGACATCTGGGAACGCAACGTCGGAACGCACACGTCCCTGCGCCTGGAGCGCGGACGCAATGCGCTGGTCGGCGACGGCGGCCTGATGATGTCGATTCCCGTCCGCTGATCGTCCCGGAGCGCCTGCGGACGCGTGCACCCGGTTCCCGCATGACGCGGCCGGTTGCCAGCCACAGGCTGTCGCGTGCCGTTCTGATCGAACGGCTGCCGGGCTACGTCGGCCAGGTCGTGCTGCTCGCGCTCGTCGCCTGGCTGGCGTGGCGCGGCTGCGCGAACTTCCTCGGCAATGCGCGCGCACTCGGCGTCTCGGCGGGATTCGCTTTCCTCCATGCCGAGGCCGGATTCCAGATCGCCCAGTCGATGATCGCGTTCAGCCCGGCGTCGACGTATCTCGACGCGGTGATCGTGGCGACGCTGAACACGCTGCTCGTCGTCGCGCTGGCCAGCCTGCTCAGCACCGTGATCGGCCTTTGCATCGCGTTCGGCCGGCTCGCCGCGCACCCGCTGATACGCGGCGCCTCGTCCGCCTGGGTCGAAGTGTTCCGCAACATCCCGCTGCTGTTGCAGATCTTCTTCTGGTACTTCTCGGCGATGGCGCTGCTGCCCGGCGTCGGCGACAGCCTGCAGCTCGGCGCCGTCCTCCTCAACAATCGCGGCCTGTTCCTGCCGCGCGTGCAAGCGACAGCGGCCGGTGCCTGGGCGATCGTCGCCGCGCTCGCCGCCTTCGCCGCGCTGTTCATGGCGGCGCGGCGCGCGCTCGCATCCAAGGCGGCTGCCGGCCCCGCTGCGCTGGCGCTCGTCGCGGCGGCGCTCTCCGTCGTCTGCCTCGCGCCCCTGAGTCTGCTGCATGTTCCGTTCGGGCTGGACCGCCCGCGCGTCGAAGGCTTCAACGTCGCGGGCGGCTTCGCGCTGTTGCCCGAGCTGATGGCGCTCACGCTCGGCCTGTCGATCTACAACAGCACCTTCCTCGCCGAGATCTTTCGCGCCGGCATCCTGTCGGTGCCGCGCGGGCAGATCGAGGCCGCGGCCAGCGTCGGCCTGAGCGGCGTTCGCGCCGCCTTGCTGGTCACGTTGCCGCAGGCGCTGCGCGTCGCGCTGCCGCCGGCCACGGGGCAGTACCAGACGCTGGCCAAGGCTTCGGCGCTGGCCGCCGCCATCGGCTATCCGGACATCATGCAGATCGTCGGCGGCACCGTGCTGAGCCAGACGAGCCAGGCGCTCGAAGCGATGGCGCTCGTGGTCTTGCTGTACGCCGCGATCAACCTGGCGATCGCCGGGGCGGCGAATCTCGCGAATCGCCGTTTGCTCAAGCACGACGGCCGCTGACATGACGCGCTTCGTTCGCCGGACGCCGATCGAGCCACGCCACGCTCCGGTCGATGCGACGGCGGCGCTCGTCCGCTGGCGCCGGATCTGGTTCGCGTCGCCGGCGATGGGAACGCTGTCGCTGCTGCTGACGGCGGCGTTCATCGTCTGCGCCTGGCGCTTCTTCCAGTGGGCGATCGTGCACGCACACTGGCGCGGCAGCTCCAGCGATGCATGCCCGGGCGACGCGGGCGCGTGCTGGGCCTTCATCGTCGCGCGCTGGAAGCCGTGGCTGGTGGGCGACTATCCGTCGGATCAACTGTGGCGAGCGTGGGCCTGCTTCGCGACCTTCGCGCTGTTCTGGATCTGGGTCGTGCGCCGCCCGCCCGCCGCCAGCGTGCAGCGCGTGCTCCTCGGCTTCATCCTCCTGCCGATCGCGTTCTTCCTGCTGCTTGTCGGCGGTGGTCCGCTGCCCGCGGTGGCGCCGGCGCGCTGGGGCGGGCTGCTGCTGACGCTGGTGGTCTCGCTCGCGACCTTTGCGACGGCGTTGCCGATCGGCCTCGGCCTCGCGCTCGGGCGCCGCTCGCGCCGGCCCGTGCTCAGGGGGCTTTGCGCGGCTTTCGTCGAAGCCATGCGCTCGGTACCGCTGCTGGCCGTGTTGTTCATCGCCGCCACGCTGCTGCCGATGTTCTTGCCCAACGGCTCGAACGTCA
>DATMGW010000485.1:0-6379 GCA_035555295.1 Caldimonas sp. | reverse complement strand
CGAAGGAGATCGACCTGCGCACTTGCAAGCTGGTGCCCAACCAGGTAGACGGGCCGAAGAACTACGTGCTGTGCAGCGTGCACGGCCACGTGGTGGACTCCGATGCCAGCACCGTCGTCGCCGCCTCGATCGATGAGTATCACAAGATCTACTGGATCGGCCGCCCGATCACCGACTGCCAGCCCGACCCCGGCAAGCTGCCCCATGCGCCGAAGACCATCGTGGTCTGCAAGAAGCACGGCGAGGTCTTCGATACCGCCAAGCGCATCGTGCTGGCCAACACGCGGACGATGTATCTGCGCGCCCATCCCGAGCACGCCGGGCCGGCCGCCAAGACCGGCGGGGGCAAGGGGAAAGGCCACAAGGCGATGACGACAAGCGCCACACCCGACACCCCGCCCGCCAAGGCCGCGCTGGGCGATCTGGTGAACGCGACGCTGGTCGCGGCAAAGCAGCTGCACGCCGACCTCGAGCAATACACCGCCGCGAGCTGGGACGATTGCGAAGGCTGCAAGCTGGAGGCGGTGGCGATGGTGGCCGCGTTGGGTCCGATCGTGCTGGGGACCGCCGCGCTGACCACCGCGCTGGCCGCCGAGACCCTGAGCATCGGCACCGCCAGCGGTGCGGCCATCCCGGTCGCCTGCGGCGGGGCGGCGCTTGCGGCGCTTGGCGCCGGCGGCATGCTCGTCGCGCACGCGGCCTACGAATCCTGCCTCAACGGCCGGCTGGCGAACGCTCCCGCAGGCAGCGACGCCCGCGCCCGCATCGTGGCGGCAAAGCAGCAGCTGGAAGCGGCGAAGCAGCGGATCGCGCAGGACCAGGCCAGGCTCTCCGCCGCCTGGGAGGCGCTGAAGGCCGGGGTGAGTGCTTCGGTATAGGCGAACAAGATCGCCTTGACGGGCTGACCTCAGCGCGCGGCGATGACCTTGCGGAACTGCTCGAGGGAATCGTCTTCTTTAGCCACAAGGGCGGGGTCAGCAAAACGACGTCCGTTTACAACATCGGATGGATGTTGTCGAAGGGAGCACGGCGACGGCCCGTTGACTGTCGCCTCGCCGAAGAGCGCGGCGAACGGCTCGCATCATGCCCAACGGCATCAGGTTCGGTGAGCCCGCGGTTCAGCCGATGCCAGTCTGCCTGGTGCCTACACTAGCGCCCGCGCCACTCGGGCTTGCGCTTCTGCTGGAACGCCAGCACGCCTTCGTCGGCGTCTTCCGATTGCAGCGCCGCGACGAGCGCGGGCAGGCGAACCGCCTGCGCCTGCGTCGGCGAGAGCGTCGCCGTCTTGCGCACGACCTGCTTGATCGCCTTCAGCGAGAGCGGTGCGCAGGCCAGGATCGCAGCGGTCCAGCGGGCGACAGCGGCGTCGAGCTCGGCGCGCGGAGCGACCTCGTTGACGAGACCCAGCTCGAGGGCGCGGCGCGCGGTGATGCGATGCCCCGTCAGCATCATCCCCATCGCCTGGCGAAACGGGATCTGCCGCTGCAGCAGCGTCATTCCGCCGTCGAGCGGCATCCGGCCGACCAACGCCTCAGGCAGGCCGAAGCTCGCCTCTTCGCAGGCGACGACGATGTCGCAGCCGAGCACCATCTCGAAGCCCCCGCCGAGGGCGAAGCCGTTGACGCGGGCGAGCACCGGCACGTTCAGCGTCTCGCGCAAGGCGATTCCGCCGAAGCCGCCGGGGCGCGCCGCGGCCCAGTAGTCGACGCCCTTGACCGACGGGTTCTTCATGTCGGCGCCGACGCAGAAGGCGCGCTCGCCGGCGCCGGTGAGGACGATCAGGCGGACGTCGTCGTCGCGCTCCAACTCGGTCCAGATGCGCTGCAGCTCGGCCTCGGCCGCCAGGTCGATGGCGTTGAGGACGTCGGGGCGGTCGATCGTCACCGTGGCGACGTAATCGGCCTTCTGCAGCCGGATGTTCACGTCGCGACCCTCTCGGCTAGACGCTGCGCGTCGGCAAGCACCTCCGCGGTGTGATGGCCCAGGGGAGGCGGGGCGCGCCGCAGCGGCGCGCCGCCACCTGACATCGTGATCGGGCTGGCGATGAAGCGCAGGGCGCGCCCGTCGGGGCCGCGGCCCTCGACGATCATCTCGTTGTGCAGCGTCTGCGGATCGACGAGCGCCTCGCGCAGGTCACGCACCGGCGCCGAGAGCAGGTCCTGCTCCTCGAGGCGTGCCAGCCAGTGCTCGCGCGTGCCGGCGGCGAAGCGCTCGCGAAACATGCCGTGCAGCTCGGCCTTGTGCTTGAACTGCTGCTCCATCGTGTCGAAGCGCGGGTCGAGCGACAGGTCGGGCAGGCCGAGCGCGGTGCAGATGTCGCGCAGCGGATTGGCCTTGAACGCGCCGACCAGAACGAGGGCGCCGGTCTGCGTGGCGAAGACCCCCGAGAGCGGCATTGCCGCCCAGTTCACCTCGGAGTCGGCCATCATGATCATCGCCGCTTCCTGCATCTGCATCGCCAGCATCGAGTTGTAGAGCGAGACGCTGATCTTCTGCCCGACACCGGTGCGGTCGCGCTGCATCAGCGCCATCAGGATACCTTGCACCATGTGCATTCCGGCGGTGTAGTCGGCCAGCGCGGTGGGGTAGATCGACAGCGGAATGTCGTCGTCGGCGCGCCGCGCCATGACGCCGGTGAGCGCCTGCGCCAGCACGTCCTGCCCGCCCTTGTGCGCGTACGGCCCGGTTTCGCCGAAGCCGGTGCCGACGGCGTAGACGATGCGAGGGTTGATCTTGCGGCAGTCCTCGTAGCCGAGGCCCAGGCGCTCCATCACGCCGGCGCGGAAGTTGTTCGTCACGACGTCGGCATCGGCGATCAGCGCTTTCACCAGCGCGACTTGCGTTGGATCGCGCAGGTCGATCTCGACGCTGCGCTTGTTCCGGTTCAGGCTGCAGAAGATCGGGTTGTCCTGGCCGGCGACCGGCTTGAAGGTCGATCGGCTCAGGTCGCCGGCGCCCTTGCGCTCGATCTTGATCACGTCGGCGCCGTGGTCGGCCAGCATCTGCGTGCAGACCGGACCCATCATCACCTGCGTGAAGTCGATGACGCGGATGCCTTCCAGCGGCAGCCCGGCGCCGCCTGAGGCAGCCGCGCTCATGCTGCCCCCTTGGCGCTACGCGCCGTCCCCCCGAGGGGGAATGAGCGCCTTGGGAGCGGCCCGGCGGCGCTCATGCCGCCACTCCGGCTGCAACCTCGGCGCGCGCGAGCGCGGGGACGTCGGGGTTGCTGCCCTGCCGGTCGCCGGGGTCGGCGCCTTGCGCGCGCAGCGTCCGCTGCACCGCGCCGACGTCGACGTCGCGTACCTTGACTCCGGCGTCGAGCGCGAGCACGGCGGCGACGCCGGCCGCTTCGCCCATTGCCATGCACGGCGGGATCTCGCGCGACATCTTCTGTGCCGACGAGGTCGCGGAATAGTGGCGTCCGGCGACGAGCAGGTTCTCGACGCTGCGCGGCAGCAAGGCGCGGTACGGCGTGTAGTAGTCGCGGCCGCGCGCGACGCTGTCGGCAAAGCGGGTCCGCTGCAGCACGTCGTCCTTGGTCACGATGTATTCGCCTTCGAGGAGGCGGGTCTGGCGCACACCGGTCTGCGGCGCCATGTCGACGAGGAAGCAATCGCGAAAGCCCGGCATCCTGGCGCGCACCAGCTCGACCGTGTCGTGGACGATGCGGCGGCCCTCGACCTCGGCGCGCGTCAGGTCGGCGACCTTGAGCGGGTCGAGCCCGGGCATGTGCGGGCAGTTGCACCAGACGACGCCGGGCAGCGGAGTCTTCAGCCACCAGTAGGCCCAGCTGCCGCCGAGCCTGCGCTTGATCTCCTTGTCGATCGCATCGAACGCCTCCGGCTCCTCGTGCTCGAAGCGCTCGGCTTCGTCAGTGTCGACGCCGCCGAGCCTGAATACGGTCGTGACGATGTAGCTGCCGCCGATGTGCGGCGCACCGGCCGACGCGGCGACATCGAGGTCGCCGGTGGCATCGATCACGACCTGCCCGAGGATCGCCTCGCGACCGCTCTTGGTCTCGCAGACGACGCCCTTGACCACGCCTTCTTCGACCAGCGTGCGCGAGAACCACGAGTGCAGGCGCAGCTCGATGCCGAGCTTGGTTACCATTTCCATCGAGACGCGCTTCCAGGCGTCGGGGTCGAACGCCGCGGCGAAGCAGATCGGCTGCGGCTTTTCCTTGCTGTGGAAGTCGAAGGTGCCCCAGCGGGCCCAGCGCGCCACCGGCCCCGGAGCGTTGCTCCATTCGTCCTGCCGGGGAAAGGCCGCCAGGCCGAGCGCAGCCATACGGTCGATCATTTCCATGCAGCTGCCGCGCACCGAGATCTCGTGCAGGTGGCTGTCCCACATGTCGTCGAGCACGAGCACCATCCCGCCAGACGCCAGGCCGCCCAGGTGGTTGTAGCGCTCGAGCAGCGTCACGCGCGCGCCGTTGCGCGCCGCCGCGAACGCGGCCGCGAGGCCGGCCGGGCCGCCGCCGACGACGACCACGTCGGCCTCGGCGGCGACGCGTATGTCGTTCGCGGGCTCTTCGATCCAGTCACCTATTCGACTCATGTCGATCTCCTAGAGGTTGATTCGCCTCGGGCGCCAAGGCGCCCGGCTCAATGCACGACTTCGGGTTGCCAGCGGATCAGCCAGCGTTCGGCCAGCGTCACCGTCAGGAAGAACGCTCCCGAGAGGCTGGCGCTCATCACGATCGCCGAATAGAGCAGCGCCGAGTCGAAGTTGAAGGTCGCCTGGATGATCATCGCGCCGACGCCGACGTTGGCGCCGACCCATTCGCCGACGACCGCGCCGATCACGCACATCGACGCTGCGATGCGTAGCGCGGAGAAGATGTACGGCAGCGCGTTGTAGAGACGCAGGCGAAAGAAGACCTCGGTCTTGCTCGCCGAGAGCACGCGCATCAGCTCCATCGCCTGCGGGTTCACCGACTCGAGCCCGCGCACCGTGTTGACGAGCGTCGGGAAGAAGCACACGAGCGCGGCGATCGTGATCTTCGGCTCCATCCCGTTGCCCATGATCAGCACCAGGATCGGCGCCTTGGCGACGATCGGGATCGCGTTGAACATCAGGACGACCGGAAAGAAGATGTCCTGCAGCGTCTTGTTGTGGACGAAGACGGTGGCGACCAGGATCGCCGCCAGGTTGCCGCCGACGAAGCCGCCGGCGGCCTCGAGCGCCGTCGGCCACAGGTTGGAGAGCAGGACGGCGCGCTTCGCGTAGAGCGTCTGCAGCACGAGCACGGGCGAGGGCGCGATGAAAGGCTTGACGTCGAAGAACACGACGACCGCCCACCAGAGCAGCAGCAGGCCGACGATGCCCAGCGCGGGCAGGATGCGGCGACGCCACAGGCGCCGGTTGCGCGCCGCGATCCAGGCGTCGTGTTCGGGGTCGGCGGCGCGCGCGAGCACGCCGGGGGCTTCCGTCTCGATCGAGCGGGTCGTCATGGCGCGGTCCTCAGCAGGTTTCGAGCACTCGCCGCAGGTGCGCGGTGAGGCGGACGAACTCGGGAGTCTCGCGCGCCGCCAGGGTGCGGTCGTCGGGCAGGTCGACCGGAACGATCTCGCGCACCCGCCCCGGATTGGCGGCCAGCATCAGCACGCGCTGGCCGAGAAACGCCGCCTCGTGGATGCTGTGCGTGACGAACAGGATCGTCACTCTCGTCTCTTTCCAGACCCGGCGCAGCTCCTCGTTGAGGCGGTCGCGCGTGATCTCGTCGAGGGCACCGAAGGGCTCGTCCATGAGCAGGATCTTCGGGTCGCTGACGAGCGCGCGCGCGATCGAGACGCGCTGCCGCTGCCCGCCCGAGAGCTCGTGCGGATAGGCGTGCTCGCGGTCCTTCAGGCCGACCATCTCGAGCAGCTCGCGCGGGCCGCGCCGGCCCTTGCGCGCCGCGCCGCCGCCGACCTGCAGGGGCAGCTCGACATTCTGCAGCGCCGTCCGCCACGGCAGGAGCGCCGGGTCCTGGAAAACGAAGCCGATGTCGCGGCGCTTCCTCGCCGCCTGCGGCGTCGTCGACAGCACGTCGATGCGGCCGCGACCGGGAGCGATCAGGTCGGCGACAACGCGCAGGAAGGTCGACTTGCCGCAGCCCGAAGGGCCCAGCAGGGTCAACAGCTCGCCCTCGGCGACGTCGATGTCCAGGCCCTGCAGTGCCGTGACCTCGCGTTGTTCGGTGAAGAAGCGAACTCCGATGTTGCGCGAGCGAATCGCGGGCGCGGCGGGCTGCGCGGTCTCCACGTCAGGCCTTGGTGCGCGCGGCGACCGTCGCTTTCAGCACGTCCATCGTCATGACGTCGTCGAGCTTGGGCGTCTGCGCCGTGAACTGGCCGAGCTGCGAGTACAGCGAGATCTGCTCCTGCCAGACGGCCGG
>DATMGW010000484.1:0-7544 GCA_035555295.1 Caldimonas sp. | reverse complement strand
GACGTGAACGGCGCGGCAGCAGCCGAGACACCCGCCGGAACACCGGCCGCAGACACAGCGGCTGCGGATCGTGGCGAAGCGTCGCGCGCCGGCAGCGAGTCGATCCACCGCGCGCCCGCCATGTCCGATCTGCGCTACCCCGAGGTCGCTCCCGCGTTCGAGCCCGAGCCTGCGGCGCGGGTCGAGCGCGAATTCGAGCATCCGGCACGGGTCGAGCGCGAGCTCGAACCGCCCGTGCGCGTTGCACGCGAGCCCGAGCCGCGCGCGGCCGGGGTCGTGCCGGTCGCCGAGGAACGCGACTACGTCCTGCCCGTCGACTCGCTGCAGGCCGTTGCCGAAAGCGCTGGGTTGCGGTGGGTGAGCTCCGACGCCGACAAGGTCCGGGCCGCGCAAGAAGCGATGGCGGCCGCACCGCCGCCGGCGCATGTGCAGCGCGAGATCCGCAAGGTCGAGCCTGCCGACGAGGGCCCGCTCGTCCTGGTCGAGACGCGCAAGGATCTGTCTCAGGTGCGCCTGCCCTTCGAGACGATGCAGCCGCCCGGCGCCTAGCACCCGCTGGCAGGCCCCCTGAGCGCGCCGTCGCGCGCTCAGGGGAGGCGCTCGAGCGCGCGCTGGTAGGCGGGCGAGTGCATCAGCTCGTCCCAGACGATCGGCGTCGTCAGCGGGAGCAGGTCGAGCCGGCGGGATTCGCTCGCCGGGTCAGGCTGCCAGCGGTCGTGCGCAGCGGCTTCGAGCAGCCCGTCGAGCAAGGCGTCGAGGACGGCGCCGCCGCCGAGCGACTGGTTGCAGAGCAGGACCAGGTCGCAGCCGGCGGCCAGAGCCAGCGTCGCCGCTTCGGCGTAAGTGACCTCGACGCCGCCGACGCGCCGCGCCCCGGCCATGCCGAGGTCGTCGCTGAAGATCGCGCCGTCGAAGCCGATCTGCAGCCTCAGGATGTCGCGTAGCCAGCGCGACGAAAAGCCCGCCGGGTTCGGATCGACTTTCGTGTAGACGACGTGCGCCGGCATCACGCTGGCCAGCGTGCCGGCGAGCCATTCGTAGGGCCGGGCGTCGTCGGCGAGGATCGCCGCGAGCGTGCGGCCGTCTTCGGGGATTTCGTGGTGGCTGTCGGCCTTGACGTAGCCGTGCCCGGGAAAGTGCTTGCCGCAGTTGCGCATGCCGGCTTCGAGCAGGCCGTGCATGACGCTCTTGGCGAGCAGCGAGACGACGCGCGGATCGCGGTGAAAGGCGCGGTCGCCGATGACGCTGCTCGCGCCGTGATCGAGGTCGAGCACCGGGGCGAAACTGAGGTCGATGCCGCAGGCGCGCAGCTCGCAGCCGAGCACGTGGCCAACCGCCGTCGCCGCCTCGATCGCCCGCATCGCGCCGCTGCCGGGGCCGCCCGTTCCGTCGCGCATCCACGTCTCGCCCAGGCTGCGCATCGCCGGCACCTGCGTGAAGCCGTCACTGCGAAAACGCTGGACCCGACCGCCCTCGTGATCGACGCAGACGAGCGCGTCGGGCCGCACGCTCTTGATCTCGGCGACGAGATCGGTGAGCTGGCGCCGATCCTGCCAGTTGCGCGTGAAGAGAACGACTCCGCCGGTGAGCGGATGTCCGAGCCGGCGCCGATCGTCGGCGTCGAGCGACAGACCGGCGACGTCGAGCAGCACCGGCGCGTGTCCCGTTGCAGTCATGGCGCGTTCTCCCGTTCGATGACGACGAAGCTCGTCGCGTAGTCGGCCTCGTCGCTGACGCTGACGTGGGCGGTCAGGCGGCGTGCCTCGAACCAGGCGGCGAGGACGCCGTGCAGGCGGATCTCGGGCTTGCCGCTGCGCTGCTTGGCGATCTCGCAGCCGCGCCACGTCATCGGCGTGCGCATGCCGATGCCGATCGCCTTCGAGAAGGCTTCCTTGGCGCAAAAGCGTGTCGCGAGATAGCGCACGCCGCGCTCGTGGAGCTGATCGCGGCGCGCGCGAAAGACCTCGATCTCGTGCGGTCCGAGGACGCGTTCGGCGAAGCGGTCGCCACGCCGCGCGAGCACGGCGCGGATGCGCCGCACGTCGCAGATGTCGGTGCCGACGCCGTAGATCATCAGCGCCCGCCCGGCCGCCCGAAGGGCCGAGTGCCGCGGCTCCATGCCGGCCCGTGCCGGCATGGACGGCACGAGGGGGCGTTGCGTCTCGCAACGCCGCGGCCTGCAAGGCATGAGCGCCCCCTCGAGGGGCAGCGAACGAAGTGAGCCTGGGGGCGCCTCATCGCGGCATGGCCCTTGCGATCACTTCGCCGTAAGCGCGCACCGCGCCGGCCATGCCGAGCTCGAGCGCATCGGCGACGAAGGCATGCCCGATCGAGACCTCGAGGACGCCGGGGACGGCAGCGAGAAAGTCGCCCAGGTTGTCGCGATTGAGGTCGTGCCCGGCGTTGACGCCCAGGCCCTCGGCCTGCGCCGCGCGTGCCGCCGCCGCGAATACGGCGAGCGACAGCCCCTGCTCCCGCGTGCCGTGCGCGCGTGCATAAGGCTCGGTGTAGAGCTCGACGCGATCGGCGCCGGTGGAGCGCGCCTTCGCCATCGCCGCCGGATCGGCGTCGACGAAGAGGCTCACCCGTACGCCCAGGGCATGCGCCTCGGCGATGAGCGGGGCGAGCCGCGCGCCGTCGCGATCGAGATCCCAGCCGTGGTCCGAGGTCGCCTGCCCGGCGCTGTCGGGAACGAAGGTGCATTGCTGCGGCCGGACCTCGCGAACGAATTCCATCAGGTTGTGGAAGGGGTTGCCCTCGATGTTGAACTCGGCCTGCGGCCAGTCCTTCAACAACGCGGCCAGCTCGTACACGTCATGGCGGCGGATGTGCCGCTCGTCGGGCCGCGGATGCACGGTGATGCCTTGCGCGCCCGCCTCGAGGGCGATCCTCGCCAGTCCGACGACGCCCGGGATCGGCAACGGCCGCTGGTTGCGCAGCAGGGCGATCTTGTTGACGTTGACGGACAGTGCGGTCGCCCGCCGCCGCGCGTCGAGTCCGGTCGTGACCAGGGGATTCATCGTGGTGCCGACAGGCCCTGCGCGTCGAGCATGACCTGCCGCGTACGCAAGCTATCGGTGCCGAGATGATAGTGAAGCTGCGCCCGCAGGATCGGCCGCAGCTCGGTGAGCGATCGCGCCGCCGCCTTCTGCAGGGCCGCCAGGTCGCCGCCGGCGAGAGCCGCTTGCAGGGCCGCCAGCGTTGCACCGCTCGCTGCGCCATCGGTCGCCCCCGGCGCGGCGACGACGCCGGCGTCGGCGAGAACGCGATAGCGTTCGTCGGCCAGGACCGGTCGGCGCGTCGCCGTCTCGACGCCGAGATCGGGCAGGAAGCCGATCTCCTTCAGGAGCACGACCTCGAAAGCGCGCAGCGCCGCCTGGGCGCCGGCGTCGCTCGCCCCGTTCGCCCCGTTCGCACCGCCGAGGGTGTCGATCGTCGCGGCGTAGGCGTCGAACAGCGCCGGGTGCGCGTCGTGCCGGGCGACGAGCTTCATGAGCAGCTCGTTCAGGTAGAAGCCGTTGAAGAGCGCGGCGCCGGTCAGCATGGCGCTGCCGCCGCTGCTCCATTCGGCGCCACGCAGGTTCTGCACCTCGCGCGCGTCGTCGCCCGCCGGCGGGCGCCCGAGCGAGAGATGAATGCGCTGGAACGGGAGGAGGACGCTGCGCAGCTGCGAGAACGGTCGTTTCGCGCCCTTGGCGGCGACGGCGATGCGGCCCTGCTCGCGCGTGAAGACGTCGAGGATCAGGCTCGATTCGCTCCAGTCGTAGCGATGCAGGACGAAGGCCTGGAGCGGAGCGCTGCGCGAGGACCGGGATGCCATGGCCTGGGCGTGCCGGCTACTCGTAGCCGAAGGAGCGCAGGTGCGCCTCGTCGTCGGCCCAGCCGCTCTTGACCTTCACCCACAGCTCGAGAAAGACCTTCGCGTCGAGCAGGTGCTCGAGCTCGTGGCGCGACTCGGTGCCGATCCGCTTCAGCCGCTCGCCGCCGCTGCCGATGATCATCGCCTTGTGCGCGTCGCGCTCGACGACGATCGTCGCGGCGATGCGGCGCAGCCGCCCTTCCTCCTCGTACTTGTCGATGACGACCGTCGAGGTGTAGGGCAACTCGTCGCCGGTGAGCCGGAACAGCTTCTCGCGGACGATCTCGGCGGCGAGGAAGCGGTCGCTCCGGTCGGTGAGCGCGTCTTCGTCGTACAGCCACGGCTGCTCCGGCAGGTACGGGGCGACGATCGCAAGCAGTCGCTCCGCGTCCGCGGCCTTCGTCGCCGAAAGCGGGACGAACTCGGCGAAGGAATGGCGCGCCTGCATCTCCTGCAACCAGGGCGCGAGGTCGGCGCGGCGGGTCACCGTGTCGAGCTTGTTGGCGACGAGGAGCGCGGGCTTGCCCGGCGGCAGCAGGGCGAGGACGGCTTCGTCTTCCTTGCCGAAGCGGCCCGCCTCGACGACGAGGAGAACGACGTCGACGTCGCCGAGCGTGCTCGCGACGGCGCGGTTCAGCGAGCGATTGAGCGGGGCGGAATGCCGCGTCTGGAAGCCCGGCGTATCGATGAAGACGAACTGCGCTTCGCCCTTCGTGCGGATTCCGGTGATGCGATGCCGCGTCGTCTGCGCCTTGTTCGAGGTGATGCTGATCTTCTGCCCGACCAGGGCGTTGAGCAGTGTCGACTTGCCGACGTTCGGCCGCCCGACGATGGCCACCAGGCCGCAGCGCTTCATCAGGAGCGCAGCGGGCTTCCCGGCTCGTCGCTCGCGCTGAGCGCGTCGATCATGCGCCGCGCCGCCTCCTGCTCGGCGGCACGGCGCGACTTGCCTTCGCCCGATTCGCGCAGGCTCAACGCCGGAACGGCGCACTCGACCTCGAAGGTCTGGGCGTGCGCCTGGCCGCGCGTCGCGATGATGCGATACGTGGGCACCGGCAGGCGGCGCGCCTGCAGCCACTCCTGCAGCTCGGTCTTCGCGTCCTTGGTCCAGCTCGCGACGTCGGTCGTTTCGATGATCTCGCCGAACAGGCTTTGCACGAGGGCGCGCGCGGCGCCGATGCCACCATCCTGGAAGGTCGCGCCGATCAGCGCCTCGAGCGCGTCGGCGAGGATCGAGGCGCGCAAGGCACCGCCGCCGCGCGCTTCGCCTTCGCCGAGACGGACCAAGTCGGGCAGGCCGAGCTGCAGGGCGGCGCGATGCAGGCTGTCTTCGCGAACGAGATGCGCGCGAACCCGGGTCAGGTCGCCCTCGTCGGAGCCGCCGAGACGGTCGAAGAGCAGGCTCGAGACGACCAGGCTCAGGACTGCGTCGCCGAGAAACTCGAGCCGTTCGTTGTGGTCGGTACCGAAGCTGCGGTGGGTGAGAGCGCGCTGCAGGAGGCCGGGGTCGGCGAAGCGGTGTCCGATGCGCTGCTGCAGTACGGTGAGTCGGGAATCCATGCGTGACGATAGACGAGCCGGGCGTCGGCAGCCCCGATCCTAGGCCTATTGATCGGCCCTAGTTCGAGCGGCCCTCGAACTTGATGAGAAGGTAGACCGGCTTCATGATCTCCACTTCCTTGTCGTAGGCGAAGCTGACGACGATTTTGTCGTTCTCCTTGGTGATATTGAGATCCTTCCCGGAAATGGAGCTGATCGAGTACTCGATGTCCTTCTGCTTCTCGAATGCGGCGCGGATCTCCGGAACGGTCGAGCCTTCGGTCGTGATCTTGTTGATCGTGCGCTTGATCGTGAAGTACTCGTTGAGCGTCGGCAGGACGCGCATGCCGATCAGCGCGAAGAAGCCGATGACGATGGCCCAGAAGAGCAGGCCGAAGAGGGTGATGCCGCGTTGGCCGCGACGACCGCGAGCTCCGCCAATCATCCGCACGTCCTTTTGTCTGCTACTTGAACGAGCCGATCCGTTTCAGATCGCCGAAGTTCATCCACACGAAGAAGGCCTTGCCGACGATGTTCTCGTCGGGCACGAATCCCCAATAGCGCGAGTCCTGCGAGTTGTCCCGGTTGTCGCCCATCATGAAATAGTTGCCCGGCGGCACCTTGCAGGTCACGCCCTCGGCACTGTAGCGGCAGTTCTCGCGAAACGGAAACGTCACCGAGTCGCTGGCCCAATGAAACTGGTCGGATTGAGGATTAATCATGATGCGATGTTCCACCGCACCGAGGCGCTCCGTGAACTCCGGCTCGTAACGCCGTGTATCTTCGTCGTAGAAGCCCGGGCCAGGCACCGGGGTGAGCGGAGCTTCCTGACCGTTGACATAGAGCTTCTGGCCGTGAAACGACACCTCGTCGCCCGGCACGCCCACCACCCGCTTGATGTAGTCGGTACTGGGATCCAACGGATAACGAAACACCATCACGTCGCCGCGCTGCGGATCGTCCAGGGCGACGATCTTCTTGTTGATGACGGGCAGGCGCACGCCGTAGTGGAACTTGTTGACGAGGATGAGGTCGCCGATGAGCAGGGTCGGCTTCATCGAGCCGGAGGGGATCTTGAACGGCTCGAAGAGGAACGAGCGGAGCAGGAAGACGACGAGGATCACCGGGAAGAGGCCGGCCGTCCAGTCGAGCCACCAGGGCTGCATGAGGAGCGCCTGCCGCGTCTCGGCGACGTTGTCGTCGACGCGGGTGATGCCCTGGCGGGCGAGCTCGGCGCGCCGCGCCGCGTCCTGCTGCTCGAAGGTGGCGACGGCGAGCCGGCGCCGCGGCGCGAAGTGGAAGCGCTCGGCCAGCCAGTACGCGAAGGTGACGACCGTCAGGACGAAGAGGAGGAGCGAGAAGTTCCCCGACCACTTGTTGAAGTACCAACCCGCGGCGAAGACGCCGAGGCACGCATACAGCAAACCGGTGAGTACACCCATCAATCGTCCACTTGGAGAATGGCCAGGAAGGCCTCTTGCGGCACCTCGACGGAGCCGATCTGCTTCATGCGCTTCTTGCCGGCCTTCTGCTTTTCGAGGAGCTTCTTCTTGCGGGTGATGTCGCCCCCGTAGCACTTGGCGATGACGTTCTTGCGCAGGGCCTTGATTGTCTCACGCGCGATGATGTTCGAGCCGATCGCCGCCTGCACCGCCACGTCGTACATCTGCCGCGAAATCAGCTCGCGCATCTTGGCGACGACGGCACGGGCGCGGAACTGGCTCTGGCTGCGGTGGACGATGATCGACAAGGCGTCGACGCGTTCGCCGTTGAGCAGGATGTCGACCTTGACGACGTCGGCCGCCCGGTACTCCTTGAACTCGTAGTCCATCGAGGCGTAGCCGCGCGAGACGCTCTTCAGCTTGTCGAAGAAATCCAGCACGATCTCGGCCAGCGGCATCTCGTAGCTGATCATCACCTGGCGGCCGTGGTAGGCCATGTTCTTCTGCTCGCCGCGCTTCAGGTTGGCCAGCGTCATCACCGGCCCGACGTACTCCTGCGGCATGTACAGGTGCACGCTGACGACGGGCTCCCGGATCTCGGCGACTCGGCCCAGATCGGGCATCTTCGACGGGTTCTCGATCTGCAGCACCTCGCCGCTGTTGAGCGCGACCTGGTAGACGACCGAGGGCGCGGTCGTGATCAG
>DATMGW010000483.1:0-9065 GCA_035555295.1 Caldimonas sp. | reverse complement strand
GCCGAGCTGCGCGCAGTCGATGCCGCCAGCGACCTCGACGCCTTGCGGGGCGCGAGCGACGCGGCCCGAGCCGCGTACGACAGCGAGGCCAGGCGAATCTCGGCGGCACGCCGCGTTGCCGCGCCCAGGCTCAGTGCAGCGGTGACGCGAGCGATGCAGCTGCTCGGCATGAGCGGTGGGCAATTCGAGGTCGCGCTCGACGCCGCGGAGGCGCCGCAGTCGTTCGGCCTCGAGTCGGCCGAGTTCCTCGTCGCCGGCCATGCCGGAACGACGCCGCGCCCGCTCGGCAAGGTCGCCTCCGGCGGCGAGCTCTCGCGCATCGCCCTGTCGGTCGCCGTCGTCACGAGCGAGCTCGACACCGGCAACGCGGCGCCGGGAACGCTCATCTTCGACGAGGTCGACGCTGGCATCGGCGGCGCCGTCGCCGAGACGGTCGGCCGGCTCATGAAGCAGCTCGGCCGGGACCGACAGGTCCTCGCCGTCACCCACCTGCCGCAGGTCGCGGCGTGCGCCGACCGCCACTTCGTCGTCGCCAAGTTCAGCGTCGCCGGCAAGCCCCGCTGCGCGGTCGACGCGGTGACGGGCGAAGCGCGCGTCGCCGAGATCGCGCGCATGCTCGGCGGCGAGAAGCTGTCGTCGACGAGCCTCGCGCACGCCCAGGAAATGCTCTCGTCGGGTGCCAAGCCCCGCCCCGCGCCACGAAAGGCCGCCCGATGAGCGGGCCCAAAGGGCCCGGCCCCTCCCTCCCGGAGGGAGGGGCCGGGGAAGGAGCGATCCCGGAAGCTCCCTGGCGGAGCAAGGGAGCCATCCTGAACCCCGCAGCGGGGAGCGCCGCAGGCGCTCCCCGCGAAGTCGTGCTCGTCACCGGCATCTCGGGCTCTGGCAAGTCGGTCGCGCTGCACGCACTCGAGGACGCGGGCTTCTTCTGCGTCGACAACCTTCCCCCCGAATTGCTGCGCGACTTTCTCCGCCTCGAGCAGCAGCGGCGCGACCACCGACGCATCGCCATCGCCGTCGACGTGCGCAGCGCCGGCTCGCTGCCGCACCTGCTGCCGACGCTGGCGCAACTCAGGAGCGAGGGCGTCGGGGTCCAGGCGATCTTTCTCGACGCGACGACCGGCGCGCTGGTGCGGCGCTTTTCGGAGACGCGACGCGCTCATCCGCTCGCCGACCGCGGCGCACTCGTCGAGGCCATCGAGCTCGAGCGCCAGCTGCTCGCCGACCTGCGCGGTGTCTCGACCGTCGTCGACACGAGCCAGCTGCGGCCGACCCAGCTGCGCAGCTGGATGCGCGAGCTCGTCGACGCGCCGGACAGCCGCCTCACGCTCGTCTTCGAGAGCTTCGCGTACCGCCATGGCGTCCCCCTCGATGCCGACTACGTGTTCGACGTTCGCGTCCTGCCCAATCCGCACTATGTCCGCGAGCTGCGGCCGCTGACGGGGCGCGACGCGGCCGTCGCCGAATACCTCGTGGCACAGCCGGAGGTCGCCGAGATGCTCGGCCAGATCGAGACCTTCCTGCGCCGCTGGCTGCCCGCGTTCGAGGCCGACCAGCGCGCCTATCTCACTGTCGCGATCGGTTGCACCGGCGGCCAGCACCGCTCCGTGTGGTTCGCGGAGCAGCTTGCAGCCGCCTTCGGCGGCAAGACGGGAACGCTGGTCCGGCATCGCGAGCTCGACGCGCTCGAGGCTTCGTGACGCCGGCGCCGCCCGAAGCCGAGCTGCCGCTTTTCCCGCTGCAGACCGTGCTGTTTCCCGACGGCTTGCTCGAGCTGAAGATCTTCGAAGCGCGTTATCTCGATCTCCTCGCGCTGTGCATGCGCGAAACGCGGCCCTTCGGCGTCGTCGCACTGAGGAGCGGGAGCGAAGCGCGGGTCTCCGGTCCCGCCGTCGTGCTGTACGACGCCGGAACGCTCGCCGAGATCATGGACGTCGACAGCGCCGAAGCCGGCTTCCTGCTCGTACGCTGCCGCGGAACGCATCGCTTCGCCCTCGGCGCAACGCGCCAGCAGGCCGACGGGCTGTGGCTCGGCCGGGCGGAAGCGATCGCCGACGATCCGGTCGTCGCGCCTGCGCCGGCGCACGCTGCCGCCGTCAGGAGCCTCGCCGAGGCGATCGCGGCGCTGGCCGCACAGGGGGCGACGCCTTTCCTCGAGCCGCATCGTTTCGACAGCTGCGGCTGGGTCGCCAATCGCTGGTGCGAGATCCTGCCCTTGCCGCTGCAAGCCAGGCAGCGCCTGATGACGCTGGCCGATCCATCCGCGCGCCTGGACGTCGTCGATTCGCTCTTGCGCGCCGCTCCCGGCGTGCGCTGACCGCTCGTCGAGGGCCCCGGTCGGAGCGCGACCAACGCGCATGCTGCCGCGTCGACGCCACCCGCGAAGGACGGCACGACATCATGGTCGCGCTGAAGAAGAATCCCGGGCGGGCTGAGAGCGCTCAGTCGGTCAGGAGGCGCTTGCGCAGGGGAGCGGGCAGGCCCAGCGCCAGTGCTGCGTCGACCTCGAACCAGTGCCCGTCGGGCCAGGCCGCGGTGCAGCGGGCGACGGTGCCCGCCGAAGCCTTCGCCGGAAAGGTCCAGCGCACGGGCTGCAGGGCCCAGTCGAAATGGGTCAGGACATGCGTGAAAGGTGCCAGCGGCTCGCCCGTTCCCGGCCAGTCGCGCGTCGCGTCGTCGAGCGACTGCAGCGACGCCAATTCAGGCAGGCTCCACAGGCCCGCCCAGACGCCGCTCGCTTCGCGCCGGACCAGCCAGACGCGGCCGCGCCAGCGCATCTCGAGCCAGACGTTCTGGCGCCGGCTGCGCACGAGCCGGCGCGACTTGACCGGATAGCGCTCCTGCGTTGCGGCCTTCGCCGCCCGGCAAAGTCCCAGCACCGGGCAGAGCAGGCAGCTCGGGCTTCGGGTGACACAGATCGTCGCGCCGAGGTCCATGAGGCCTTGCGTGTAGGCCTCGATGTCGCGTTCCGGCAGCAGTGCCGTGGCGGCGCTCCAGAGCTCGCGCTCGGCGCGCGCCTCGGCGAGATCGCCGGCGAAGGCGAGCACGCGAGCGAGCACGCGCTTGACGTTGCCGTCGAGGATCGCGACGCGCTCGCCGAAGCAGAAGGCGGCGATCGCCGCCGCGGTCGAGCGGCCGATCCCTGGCAGGGTCGCGAGCGCCTCGCTCGTCCCCGGAAAGACGCCGCCGTACTCGCTCACGACGCGCTGCGCGCAGCGATGCAGATGGCGCGCCCGGCCGTAGTAGCCGAGGCCGCTCCACAGCGCCAGCACCTCGTCCAGGCTCGCCGCAGCGAGCGCGCGGACGTCGGGAAAGCGTGCGACGAAGCGATCGAAGTAGGGGCGCACGGTCGCGACCTGCGTCTGTTGCAGCATCACCTCCGAGAGCCAGACGCGGTACGGATCGCGGCCTTGCCAGGGCAGGTCGTGGCGCCCGTGCGCCTGCTGCCAGGCGACGACGCACGCTGCGAAGCCCGCCGGCAGGGCCACCGCGCGGCTCAAGCCTGGTGCTGCATCGCCTCTTCTTCGCCCACCGGGACGGCGTCGTCGAAGAGCGGGAGGTCGAGCTCGATGAGCGATGGGTCGGTGGCCAGGGGCGTGGCGAAGGCATGCTCGCGCAGCTCTTCGGCGAGCTCGCTCGTTCGCGTCTGGAATTCCACGAGGCGCTGGTCCTGGGTGTCGATCTCGTCGATGCGCGCCTCCAGCTCGCCGGCCGCCGTCTGGATCTTCTCCAGCGTCTCGCGGCGCCGCTTGAACGCCTTGCGGCGCTCGCGCAACTGCGAGTCGACCTGCGCCGAGATCGCCTTGTTCCAGAGCTCGAGCTCGCTGCTCGCATTCTCGAAGACGACGCGCAGCTTGGAGATCAGCATGCGACGGAACTGCTCCATGAACTTCGGCTGCGCCAGCCGAAGCGCGAGCGTCAGGCCCAGGTACTGGACGTAGTTGCTCTCGATCAGCTGCAGCTCGCTCGAGAAGCGCTCGAATTCGAGCGGCTTGCCGAGCGCGAGGCTGAAGCCGAACTCGGCGTTCAGGCGCGCGAACGAGGCGCCGAGCATCTCGCGGATCTCGCCGTTGCGGCGCTGCGCCGCGGCGAGCAGGGCGCGCAGCCGCTCGCACAGGGCGATGAAGGCCTTCTTCGCGCCGAGGTGCAGGATCGAGGCGCCCATCGACGCCTGCATCTCGGCGACCTCCTCGCGCACGCGATCGGACGACAGGTCGACGAGGATGTCCTTGAGCATGCGGCCATGGACGGCGCGCATCGCCTGCAGCAGGGTCGTGCACTCCTCGAACTCGCTCGTCTCGGCGTCGACGCGCTTGATCATCACGCGGACCTTGGCGTTGTTCTTGCCGCGCAGGCCGCGCAGCTCGAGCGTTTGCTCGGCGAGCTGGCGACGCGAATCGCCGATGCGGCGAACGACCTGGTTCTCGATCTGCTGCGCGCCTTCCTGGACGACCTGCTCGAGGACCTGGCGCCGCTGCGGAAGGAGCTGCGCGCCGAGCGCCGCCTCGAGGACCGGCAACCGGCTTTCGCTCAGCGCCATCTCGTCGCCGGCGACCCGTGCCGCGAGCGCCTGGCGCGCCGACAGCGGAAAGACGCGCTGCATCGAGACGCCGAGCGTGCGCGCCGTCTCGCGCTGCTGCTGCAGGATCTGCGCCTCGACCTCGCCGGCGGCGGCGAACGGATCCTGGAGCGTGTCGATCTTGTTCAGGACGACGAAGCGGGTCGGCGCATGGGCGCCGAGGTGATCGCGCCAGATCGCCAGGTCGGACTTGGTGACGCCCGTGTCGGCGCCGAGGATGAAGACCGTCGCGTGCGCCGAAGGCAGGAGCGACAGCGTCAGTTCCGGCTCGGCGCCGATCGCGTTCAGGCCCGGCGTGTCGAGGACGACGAGGCCCTGGCGCAGGAGCGGGTGCGGGTAGTTGATGAGTGCGTGGCGCCAGGCCGGCACCTCGACCTTGCCCGCATCGTCGCGCGGCGGGTTGTCGTCGGGGTTCTCGTCGTCCCAGAAGCCGAGCGCGCGCGCCTGTTCTTCGCTGACCCATTCGGTCCGCGTCACTTCGACGAGCGAATGGGCGAGCTGGTCGGCGTCGCGAATGTCGAGATCCAGACGCCGCCAGGCGCGCGGCTGGGCCCGCAGCTCGCCCAGAGCCAGCCCTTCCAGGCGCGTCTCGATCGGCAGCAGCAGCAGCGACGCCGGCTCGTCGCCGCTCCAGCCGAGCTCGACCGGGCACATCGTCGTGCGGCCCGGAGTCGCCGGCAGGATGCGCCGGCCGGTATCGGCAAAGAAGATTGCGTTGATGAGCTCGGATTTGCCGCGCGAGAACTCGGCGACGAAGGCGACGACGAGCTTCTCGTTGCCGAGCCGCTCGCGCAGCGAGGTGAGCTGCTCGCTCGCCGCGACGTCGGCCAGGTCGTGCTCGGCGAGGAACCGGGCGAGCGCATCGACGCGTTCGCCCAGTGCGGCTCGCCAGCCACCGAGGGCGTCGAGACTGTTGGCGAACGAGGGCGTCATCGAGTCTGGGGCAAAGCCTTCAGGTCATGGTATCGCAGCCACTGTGCGGCAAGGCCTGCCGAAACACTTGCTCACCACCGGACTGGCGGGCGTTTTGCACGGCGCGACGCGCCGCGTCAGCGGCGCTGGCAGCCGGGACAGAAAAAGCTCGCCCTGCCGCCCTGGACGACGCGCCGCACGGTGCCGCCGCAGCGCCGGCACGGTTGGCCGGCGCGTCCGTAGACCCTGGCCTGCAGCTGGAAGGCGCCCTCCACGCCCCGCGCGTCGCGAAAGTCGCGCAGCGTCGAGCCGCCGAGATCGAGCGCGCGGGCGAGCGTCGAGCGCACGGCGGCGGCGAGCCGCGCGGCGCGCGGCCGGCTGATCCGGTCGCTGCGCGTGCGCGGATCGATGCCGGCGTCGAACAGGGCTTCGCAGGCGTAGATGTTGCCGGCTCCGACGACGATTTCGCCGCCGAGCAGCGCCTGCTTGACTGCGACCTTGCGCTTGCGCAGCGCGGCGTGGAGATGGGCACCGTCGAAGGCCGCATCGAAGGGCTCGAGACCGAGGCGGGCGAGCAGCTTGGCGGCGCGGCCGCTGTCGGCCGAGGCCGACCAGACGACGGCGCCGAACCGGCGCGGGTCGGTCAGGCGCAAGGTGCCTCGCCCGGTGACGAGATCGAAGTGGTCGTGCGGCCCGGGCGGCGCCGCCGGCTTGCCAAAGGCAAGCGAGCCCGACATGCCGAGATGCATCAGGAGGCCGCCGCGCTCGAGGGCCAGCCACAGGTACTTGCCGCGCCGCGTCACGGCCCCGACCTTTTGCGCGACCAGCTCACCGGGGTCGCAGCCGAGCGGCCAGCGCAGCGGCTTGCCGAGGCGAACGCCGGTGATTCGCGCGCCCTCGATGCGATCGGCAAAGCTCAGGCGCGTGACTTCGACTTCGGGCAGTTCGGGCATGAAGAGGCGATGGCGGGCTGCGCCCGGCGCAGGCGAGCTTTGCGCGACGGGCGGGGAATTATCACGACCGGTTGCGATCGGACTCGCTGGCACGGTCTTCGCTGCGCCCTAGAATCGTTTTTCGCCAGAGGAGCTCTCGATGCCGGCGTTCTGCTTTCGACCCGCCCGCGGCCGTGTCTCGGGAATGCTCGTTGTGCTGCTCGCGTTCGCGTTCGCTGCGCCGCTTGCCACCGCCGCCGAATCCACCGGTCGGTCGGATGTTCAAAGCTCGAGGCTCGATGCGCCGCTCTTCTACCAGCTGCTGCTCGGCGAGATCGAGCTGCGCAACGGCGACACGGCGACCGCCTACCAGTTGCTGCTCGACGCGGCGCGCCGCGCTCCGGACGAAGCGCTGTTTCGCCGCGTCACCGACATCGCCCTGCAGGCGCGCGCCGGCGAGCTGGCCCTTGCCGCCGTTCTCGCCTGGCGCCAGGCCTTGCCCGAATCGCAGGAGGCGCTGCGCTATCACGTGCAGCTGCTGGTCGCGCTCAATCGCGTCGGCGAGGCCGAAGAGCCGCTCGTCGCGCTGCTGCGCAAGTCGCCACGGCCGGCGCTGCCGGCGATGATCGACGCGGTGCCGCGCTTTCTCGCCCGCAGCACCGATCGCTCGGCGGTCGCGGCGCTCGTCGAGCGCGCGCTCAAGCCGTTCGCCGATTCGCCCGACACGCAGACCGCCGCGCTCGTCGCGATGGGCCGCGCCTGGCTCGGTGCCGGCGATCCGGGCAAGGCGCTCGTCTTCGCGCAGCGCGCGGCAGCGGCCAGCCCGAGCGCCGACGGCCCGGCCCTGCTCGCCCTCGACATGCTGCCGGCGACGGCGGCGGCCGAAGCGATCGTCACGGCGCGCCTCGCTTCGCCGCCGCCGAGCGCGCCGGTGCGCCTGCTCTACGTCCGCACGCTCGCCGCCTCGCAGCGCCTGGGCGAGGCGGCCGAGCAGATCGGCGTGCTGACGCGCAGCGACCCCGGTCTCGCGCCGCCCTGGCTGACCCTCGGTGCACTCGAGCTCGAGCTGCACCACCCGAAGGAAGCGACGGAGGCCTTGCAGACCTACGTTCGCCTCGTCGAGGGAGGGGCGCCCGTGACCTTCGGCGCAGCCCCTGCCGTCGTCGTCGCCGACGATGACGACGACACCCCGGCGACCCCGGGCAGCGCGCTGACGCAGGCCTGGCTGCTGCTGGCGCAATCGGCCGAGCAGCAGAACGACTACGCCGCCGCCGAGCGCTGGCTGGCACGCATCGACAACCCGCAGCGCGCCCTCGAAGTGCAGTCGCGCCGCGCCTCTCTCCTCGTCAAGCAGGGCAGGACGGCCGAGGCGCGCGAGCTGATCCGCCGCGTCCCCGAGCAGTCGGCCGGCGACGCGCGCGCCAAGCTCCTCGCCGAAGCCGAGCTGCTGCGCGAAGCCAAGCAATGGAGCGAAGCGGAGAAGGTGCTGGTGCAGGCGAACAAGACCTTTCCCGACGACACCGACCTGCTCTACGAGCAGGCGATGATCGAGGAAAAGCTCGACCGGCTCGCCGACATGGAGCGGCTGCTGCGCCGCGTGATCGAGCTCAAGCCGAATCACCAGCACGCCTACAACGCGCTCGGCTACTCGTTCGCCGATCGCAAGATCCGCCTGCCCGAGGCGCGCACGCTGATCCAGAAGGCGCTCGAGCTGAGCCCGGGCGAGCCTTTCATCACCGACAGCCTCGGCTGGGTCGAGTACCGCCTCGGCAATCGCGACGAAGCGATCCGCCTGCTTCGCGTCGCCTACCAGGCGAGGCCTGACCCCGAGATCGCGGCGCACTTGGGCGAAGTCCTGTGGAGCGAAGGCAAGACGGAAGAGGCGCGTCGCGTCTGGCGCGAGGGCCGCTCGCGCGATTCCTCGAACGACGTGCTGCGCGAGACGCTGGCGCGGCTTCGCGTCGACCTGTGACCGACGGCGGCCCGGAGGCCGCGGCGGTCGGGCGGGCGATGAAACGTCTTTTTGCGGCTCTCGCGGCGGTGGTCGTCGTTGCCGGCTGCGCCAGCGTTGCGCCGCTCGGCCCGAGCAGCGGAAGCGACGCGATTTCGGGTCGCCTCGCGCTACGCGTCGAGGCGACCGGGAGCGAGCCCGCGCGCGCCTTTTCCGCGGCCTTCGACCTGCGCGGCGACGCCAGATCCGGAGCGCTCGGCCTGTCGACGCCGCTCGGCAGCATGCTCGCGCAGGCGCGCTGGCAGCGTGGCGAAGTGGTGCTCATGACACCGCAAGGGACGCGCCGCTTCGCCGATCTCGACGCCTTGACGCGCGAGGTCCTCGGCGAAAGCGTGCCGATCGAAGCCTGGTTCGACTGGCTGCGCGGCCGCCCCTGGCCTGCGACGGCCAGCGCCCCGACGACGGACAGCGCCGGCTTCGAGCAGCTCGGCTGGTCGGTCGACCTGGCGCGCTTCGCCGACGGTGCCGTCTCGGCGACGCGCGTGCGTCCGCCGCCCACGGTCACGGTGCGCATCCAGCTCGACGGCGCTTGAGGGACGAGCGGGCGCCGACCATGCCGATCGCCGCGATCCACGACGTGCCGGCCCCGGCCAAGATGAACCTGTTCCTGCACGTGGTCGGGCGCCGCGACGAC
>DATMGW010000482.1:0-5359 GCA_035555295.1 Caldimonas sp. | reverse complement strand
GGGCGGGCGTCGCGGATCGAATTCATCGACGACCAGCGCGCTGCGGCGTTCGACGCGACCTATTCGAGCTGCACGCCCGAAGACGGTCAGGAGCCGGACTGGATCCTGAGCGCCCGCAGCATCCACATCGACAACGAAACGAACGAAGGCGTCGCCCGCGACGCCGTCCTGCGCTTCTACGGCGTTCCCATCCTCGCTTCGCCGGTGATGAGCTTTCCTCTCATCGACAGCCGCAAGTCGGGATTCCTGCCGCCGAGCATCGGCCTCGACAGCCGCAGCGGATTCCAGGCGGCGATTCCCTACTACTGGAACATCGCGCCGAACCGGGACGCGACCTTCACGGCGTCGGACAGCGTGCGGCGCGGCGCGGGGCTCGACACCGAGTTTCGCTATCGCGAGCCCGACTTGTTCGGTGAGGCCGATCTGAATCTGCTGCCCCATGACGCCGTCGCCCAGCGCTCGCGCTACGCCTTGCGCTTCAACCACGAGGGCGCCCTGCCATTCGGCGCGTTTGCCCAGGCGAGCGTGTTGCGCGTATCCGACGACGACTACTGGAAGGACTTCCCCGGCGAGTTGCGCACGCCGACCCCGCGGCTGCTCCATACAGACCTGCAGGTATCGCGCCCCTTCGGCGACTGGACGACCTACGCCCGGGTCGAACGCTGGCAGTTGCTGCAGACCGTGGATCCGACGACACGCATCACGCCGGCGCCCTACGAGCGCATGCCGCAGATCGGCGCCCGCTACGGCGCGAGTTGGGGCGGCGGCGTCGACGTGGCTTTCGAGAGCGAGCTCAACCGCTTCGCCAATCCCGAAAGCAGCTATCTCGTTCCCGGGCAGACCGGCGTTCGGCTGCACGCGCTGGGCAGCGTCAGCCGCCCCGTGCTATCGCCGGGCTGGGCGCTCACGCCCAAGCTTTCCTTCAACGCCGCGACCTATGCGGTCGACCAGCCCATGGCGGACGGCCGGCGCAGCGCAACGCGCATCATCCCGACGTTCAGCGTCGACAGCGCCTGGACGCTCGAGCGCGAAACGAACCTGTTCGGCCGTGCCGTGCGGCAGACGCTGGAGCCGCGCCTGTTCTACGCCAACACACCCTATCGGCAGCAGGACAACCTGCCCAATTTCGACTCGGCGCCGAAGGACTTCAACTTCGATTCGATCTTCACCGAGAACGCGTTCTCCGGGGTCGACCGCGTCTCGGACCTGCACGAGCTGACCGGCGGGATCACCTCGCGCGTGCTCGATCCGGAGACCGGCGCCGAGGCCCTGCGCCTGGGCGTCGCCCAGCGCTATCTCTTTCGCGACGAGCGTGTCACGCCCGACGGTCCGCCGCTGACGCAGCATTTCTCCGACGTGCTCGTCACCGGCTCGACCTTGCTCCTGCCGCATTGGACTTTCGACGCGGCGCTCCAATACAACACGGAGATCCGCCGCGTCGAGCGATCGCTGGCGGGATTTCGCTATTCGCCGGGGCCGTTCCGGACCGTGAACTTCAACTACCGATTGACCCGCGGATCGTCGGAACAGGTTGAACTCGGCTGGCAATGGCCGGTCTATGGACCAACGCCCGGCGAGCGTCGGGACCGACCGGCCGGCGGTGGCGCGGGCTGTGGCGGCACGCTCTACAGCGTCGGGCGGGTCAACTACAGCACATTCGACAGGCGCTTCACCGATGCGATCGTCGGCTTCGAATACGACGCCGGCTGCTGGATCGGCCGCGTCGTCGCCGAGCGGCTGTCGACGGGCCGCAGCGAGACGACGACGCGCCTGCTGCTGCAACTCGAGCTGGTCGGGCTGTCCAGGCTCGGGTCCAATCCGCTGCACGTCCTGAAGGAGAATATTCCTGGCTACCAGCTGCTGCGCGAAGAGCGCGAGACCGACACACCCTTCACGCCCTATGACTGACTCCTTCCCTGGCTGGCGCAGCACCCTGGCTGCGCTGACGCTGGGTCTCGCCGCCAGCCACGCGCCCGCGCAAAGCGCCGACTACATCGTCGCCATCGTGAATCAGGAGCTCGTGACCGCGGCCGAGCTGCAGCAGCGCGTCGCCCGCGTCCGCGACGAGGCGAACCGCGCGCACACACCGCTGCCGCCTCCGGCCGCACTGCGCCAGCAGGTGCTCGATACCCTGATCGACGAGCGCGTCCTCATCACCAATGCGCGCGACAGCGGCGTTCGCATCGACGAATCGGAGCTCGATCGCGCCGTCGCCAATGTCGCGGCGCAGAACCAGCTGACGATGGCGCAGCTGCGCGAGCGGCTGCGCCGTGAGGGAATCGACTACACCAAGTTTCGCCAGAACGTGAAGGACCAGATGCTCGTCGAGCGCCTGCGCGAGCGCGAGGTCACGAGCCGCATCCGGATCAGCGACGCCGACATCGACGCCCTGATCGAGCAGCGGCGCGCCGCCGCCGGTGCCGTCACCGAGCTCGGCATCGCGCAGATCCTCGTCAGCGTCTCCGACAATGCGAGCGCCGCGCTGCTCGCCGAGCGTCGCGCGCGGGCGCAGGCTGCGTTGCAGCGGGTTCGCGGCGGAGAGGACTTCGCCAGTGTGGCGCGCGAGGTCTCGGAAGACGGCAATCGCGCCAACGGCGGTGCAATCGGCCTGCGCCCGGCCAATCGGCTGCCCGACCTGTTCGTCAGGGCGGTGGAGCCGCTCAAACCTGGCGAGATCGCGCCGGAGCTGCTGCGCAGCGGCGCCGGTTTTCACGTCCTGAAGCTCGTCGAGCGCAAGGAGGCGAGCAGCGCCTTCACCGTGCAGCAGGTTCGTGCCCGCCACATCCTGCTGCGCCCCTCGGCCGAGCTGAGCGCCGAGGCGGCGACGAATCGCCTCGCCCAGTTCAAGCGGGAGATCCAGAGCGGCGCGAAGACCTTCGAGCAGCTGGCAAGCGCCAACTCCGAAGACGGCAGCGCCGCGCAGGGCGGCGACCTCGGCTGGGCCTCGCCCGGACAGTTCGTCCCCGAGTTCGAGGAGGCGCTGGAAGCGCTGCCCGTGGGCGGCCTGTCCGATCCCTTCGTGACGCGCTTCGGCATCCACATCGTCCAGGTGATCGAGCGGCGCCAGGTCACACTCGACCGCAAGCAGCAGCGCGAGCAGGCCCGCAACATCCTGCGCGAGCAGAAGTTCGAGGAGGCCTACGCCGACTGGCTGCGCGACCTGCGCGGCCAGGCCTACGTCGAGCTGCGCGAGCCGCCGCAGCAGTAGCGCTGGCGCGATCGCCTCGTGATCCACCGCCCCAGGAAGCGTTTCGGGCAGCACTTCCTCGTCGACGACGGCGTGATCGAGGCGATCGTCGCCGCCGTCGACCCCCGGCCGGGCGAGGCGATCGTCGAAATCGGGCCGGGCCTGGGCGCGATCACGCGCCCGCTCCTGCAGCGCTGTGGTGCACTGACCGTGATCGAGCTCGACCGCGAGCTGGCGTCGCGCCTGCGGGCGATACCCGGCCTCGAGGTCGTTCAGGACGACGTCCTGCGGGTCGACTTCGGCCGGCTCGCCGCGAGCCGTGGCGCAGCGAAGCTGCGCATCGTCGGCAACCTGCCTTACAACATCTCGACGCCGATCCTCTTCCACCTGCTCGACGCCGCCGGGCAGATCGCCGACCAGCACGTGATGCTGCAGCGTGAGGTCGCATTGCGCATGACGGCCGCGCCAGGCGGGCGGGACTACGGGCGCCTGAGCGTCATGCTGCAATGGCGCTACGCGATCGAGCCGGTGCTCGACGTTGCCGCCGAGGCGTTCGATCCGCCGCCGAAGGTCGAGTCGGCCGTCGTTCGCATGACGCCGCTGCCGGCGGTGCCGGGCGTCGACGCGGCGACGCTCGGCGAAGTCGTGCGCGTCGCCTTCTCGCAGCGACGCAAGCTCCTGCGCCACACGCTGGGCCGCTGGCTCGAGGAGCGTGGCGCGGCCGGCTCGTTCGACACGCAGCGGCGCGCCGAAGAGGTGCCGGTCGAGGAGTACCTGCGTCTGGCGGCGACGCTCTAGCTCAGGCCGCGCTCAGCCACATCGCCGTGTCGAAGGCGCTGCTCATGAGCGGCATGTTGGCGCCGAAGCTGCTGTTGGCTGCCGTTTTCGACGCCGCCTTGACGGGCTTGCTGCCGATGCTCTTGTCGTTGACGCCGGGGGCCACTTCCGTCGCCCGCTCCCATGACCCTATTTCCTGGGAGCGGGCTACTGAAAAGAATAGAAGCACCGGAACGGAACCTTGCGCTCCGCCCAGAAGTCGGCGGCGTCGCGAAACACATCGAGCAATTGCTCGCGCGCCTCGCGATCGAACCGCGGGTTGTCCGGAAGCTGCTCGAGCACCACGACGAAGCCGGGTTGCGTGCCCGCCTTTTGCACCAGGTCGGTCATGCAGTCGTAGAGCGCGTCGAGGTTCTTGCCGAAATGCGTCGGAAAGAGAAAGGCATCGGCGATGCCCTCGAGGACCTCTTGCTTGGATTGCGCCGTCGTCAGATTGGCGTAGAGAAAGTGCTGGTCGGCCTGGCGCGCCGCCTGCATCAAATCGTCGACACGATAGGCCCGGATCGACTGCACGATATTTGGACGGACTGTCTGCAAGAGCATGTCGCGTTCCTCCTGGTCAAAAAAAACTGCTGCTGCGTTCATGGTTCGATCCGCCTGAAGGTGGCGTAGTGGTCGCCGGTGTAATAGCACGCTACCGGCGCAACCGCCACCCGCCCGCCGCAAACGATGCGCCGGCCGCCGCGGTCGCGCGCCCCGGGCGTCGCGACGGTGTATTCGCGGTAGTAGCCGCGCGGCTCGACCGGCAGCATCCGCTCCCGATTGCCGAATACCCCGCCGTCCTTCGCCGAGACGAAGGGTCCGCCGCTGCGGACGGCGCGATGCACTCGTTGCGCTTCGACCGGAAGTTGCGACAGCGCGACCGGGCCCGAAAGCGGTGCCGACTCCCGCGCCTGCAAGGTGCCGACTGCGAGCAGCCCTGCGACGCCGATCCCCACTCCCCACCGGAGCAGTGGCCGCCAAGGCTGCAGCCGACCCATCAAACCCACGGGAAATCCCTGAACGACAAAGCTGGAGATGTTACCGAAGTGGGGACTAAACCTCAAGCCTTTGCTACATATTGGGGCACGTGAAATAGGAATTAAGTCTGCGCCCACTCCTCAGCAGAACGAGCAGGGGCGGGAGAGAAGTGACGCGTCATCTCGACGTCACTGCCTCGTGGCCGGCGCCCGCAGTCAGCGTGCGGCGTTCGCGTCGGCCACCGCGAGCGCGGTCATGTTGATGATGCGCCGGACTGTCGCCGAAGGCGTCAGGATGTGCGCCGGCTTGGCCGCGCCGAGCAGCACGGGGCCGATGGCGATGCCTCCGCCGGCGGCGGTCTTCAGCAGGTTGTAG
>DATMGW010000481.1:0-31391 GCA_035555295.1 Caldimonas sp. | reverse complement strand
CGTGCAGGCGCGGCCTGAATCCCTGCAGGTCGCCGTTGTGCGCGAACACCCAGTAGCGGCCCCACAGCTCGCGCACGAACGGATGCGTGTTCTCGAGGGCGACGCGGCCCTGCGTCGCCTTCCTGATGTGGGCGATGATGTTCTCGCTCTTGATCGGATAGCGGCGAACCATCTCGGCGACGGGCGAGCGGCGCGCGCTTTGCGCATCGACGAAGAGGCGCACCCCCGCGCCCTCGAAGAAGGCGATACCGAAGCCGTCCTTGTGCTCTTCGGCGCGCGTCGCGAAACCCGTGAAGCTGAACATCACGTCGGTCGGCGTGTTGGCGTTCATGCCGAGGAGCTGGCACATGGCGGCGAAGAGTCGAAGTGCCGAGTATCGCGCCCGTTCAACGCCAGTCGAACAGCCGGCGCAGGACGCCGCGCACGGTGACCGCGTCGGTCGGGATGTGCGTCTCCTCGAGCACCCCGGCCATCCGCTCGACGCGGCGCGGGCTGCGCCGCGCGCTCCAGACGAGCAGGTCGATCAGCCATGGATGCTCGTTGGCGCGGTTCGCCTTCTCGTACACGTCGAAGCGCGGCTTCAGCGCGAGGACGCGCGCCGCGTAGTCGGCGCGCACCGCAGCGTCGTCGTCGCTCGCCAGGATCGCCTCGGCGGCGAGCATCGCCGTCTCCATCGCCTTGCCGATGCCTTCGCCGGTGAAGGCGTAGGTGCTGCCGGCGGCTTCGCCCGTGACGAGCAGGCCCGGTGCCTCGAGGCGCGCTCCTTCGAGCGAGCAGCGCAGCGGTGCGCCTTTCAGCTCCTGGCCGGCCTCGGCCTGCCAGCGGCCGCCTGCGACGAGCTCGCGCGCCGGCGCGTACAGCTGCAGGAAGGCGGCGAACATCTCGCGCAGGTTCCGTCCGGGAGTCGTCCGTCCGCCGCCGGCGTCGCGTTCGGGCTGTGCGACGCCGACGCCGATGTTGAAGACGCCATCGCCGCACGGAAAGATCCAGCCGTAGCCGGGTGAGAGACGTCGGTGCCAGACGACCTCGAGGCTCGTGATGCGCGCGTCCATCGCCGCGTTCTCGATGTAGCCGCGCAGGGCGATCGCGCTCGCCGTGCGCCGCTGGCACACGCCCGCGGCGAGCGTCGCCTGCGGCTGGGCGCCGGTCGCCAGCACGACCCAGCGCGCCCGGATCGTGCGCTCGGTGTCGCCGTGGCGCAGCGTCGCACCCACGACGCGATCTGCCGCTGCGTCGTCATCTACGCGACCCGTCGCGGTGTCGACATTCGCCCGGCCTGCTGCGTCGTCCACATTCACGCGACCGCTCGCGCCGTCTTCGCGCATCGGCGCGACGAAGCGCGCCGGGGCGAACATGCGCGCGCCGGCAGCGACGGCAGCGCGACAGATGATCTCGTCGAGACGCTTGCGCGGCAACACGGCCAGGCGCCCCGGAACGTCGACGCGGCCGGCGCGCGGCGAGATGCAGCCGAGCGTCGTCGCCGAGCGAGCCTCGGCCATCACCGCTTCGAGCACGCCGAGGCGCGCCAGGGCGCGGTGCGCGTCGGGGATCAGGCCGTCGCCGCAGATCTTGTCCCGCGGAAACGCCTGGCTGTCGACGAGCACGACGTCGCGGCCGGCCCGCGCGAGCAGCTGTGCGGCGGCGCTGCCGGCCGGACCGGCGCCGACGACGAGCACGTCGCAGCACTCGGGAAGGTGGGCCAGGTCGAGGTTCATGCGGCCGCCACGGCAGCGCGTCCCGGGCCCATGCGGAAGGCGGCGAGGACAGCGAAAGCGGTGATCGCGCCGATCAGCGCGAAGGTCTCGTGATAGGCGAGGACGGGCTGCGCCGCGCTCGCGCGAAGCCGCCATTCGAGCACGTTGCCGACCAGGCCGATGCCGACCGCGCCGCCGAGCTGGCGCAGGAAGTTGATCGTGCTCGAGCCATGCGAGATGAGCGTGTCGGGTAGGCCGTGCATCGAGCCGAGGTTGAGCGAAGGCAGAACGAACCCCAGGCCAACGCGGCCGATCACGGCCCACAGCGTGATCAGGGCGAGCGCCGTGCCGGCGCTGACGCCGATCATCAGGAAGAACGACAGGGCCAGCAGCAGGAGGCCCGCCGTGACCAGGCGGCTCACGGGGACGCGGTCGGCGAGGCGCCCGGCCACGGGAATCGTCAACGCCAGGACGATTCCGGCCGGCAGCAGCACGGCGCCGGCCTGCGACGGCGGCAAATGCAGCGCTTCCTGCATGAAGACCGGAACGAGGTAGGTCGAGCCGAACAGTCCCATGCCGTAGGTGAAGGCGACGAGCCCGCCCATCGAGAACGGCCGGTGCGCGAACAGGCCGAGCGCCATCAGCGGCCGGGCGCCGCGGCGCTGATGCGCGACGAAGCCGACCGTCGCGACGACGCTGCAGACGAGCAGCGCGAGGCCCAGCGACATCGTCTCGCCGTTCAGGTTCACCATGCCGTTGAGCAGGGCGAGCACGGCGACGGCGATGAGCCCCAGGCCGACGACGTCGAGCCGGCCGCCGGCCCGGTTCACCGGCACGCCGCCGGGAGCGGCGACCGGCAGGTAGCGGCGCGCCATCGCCATCGCGAGGAGGCAGAACGGCGTGACGACGAAGAAGATCGAGCGCCAGCCGAACCATTCGACGAGGATGCCGCCGACGCTGGGCCCGACAGCCGGCGCCAGGACGACGCCGAACCCGAAGATTCCCATCGCCTTGCCGCGCTCCCCCGGACCGAAGGCGTGCAGGATGATGATCGCCGGGATCGGCTGCAGCACGCCGGCGGCGAGGCCCTCGACGACGCGCATCGCGAGCACCAGGTCGAACCAGGGACTCAAGCCGCCGGCGACGCCGCCGGCCATCAGCAACGTGACGGCGCCGATGTAGGTGTGGCGATAGCCGTAGCGATCGAGCAGCCAGGGCGTCGTCAGCATCGACAGCGTCATCGCGCCCATGAAGCCGGCCGAGAGCCACTGCGCCCGTTCCTGGCCGAGGACGAAGACGCGCGCCATGTCGGGGACCGCGACGTTGATGATCGTCGAAGCCATGATCGACGCGACCGTACCGATCATGACCGTCGCCAGCACCCACCAGCGATACGAAGGACCGAAGCGATGAGCCAGAGCGGCGCGGGAGTGCGGGTGGTCGGTGGACGGCAATGCTCGGGGCACGTGAGCGCTAAATCTCTTCGTACAGAGGCAAAGTCAGGAACTCGGCGAACGCGTCCTGCGTGCTCATCTGCACGAAGATCTCGGCGGCACGGTCGAACTTGCCGGTGAAGCCGCCCGCCTTGATTGTCGCCAGCTCCTCGGGAACGAGCTGCCTGACGAGCTCGGCCGAGACCTTGCGGCCGTCGTCGAGCACGCCCTTTGGCGAGCGGATCCACTGCCAGACCTGGCTGCGGCTGATCTCGGCCGTCGCCGCGTCTTCCATCAGGTTGTGGATCGGCACGCAGCCGTTGCCTGCGAGCCAGGCGCCCAGGTAGTGGATGCCGACATTGATGTTCATGCGCAGGCCCGCTTCCGTGATCGGCTTTTCGGGCTGGAAGTCGAGCAGGTCGGCGGCCTTGACGTCGACCTCGGGCTTCTGCTTCGCGAACTGGTTCGGCCGGTCGCCGAGCACGGCGACGAACTCCTTCAGCGCCGGCTCGACGAGGCCCGGGTGCGCGACCCAACCACCGTCGTAGCCGTCCTCGGCGTCGCGCCGCTTGTCGGCGATGATCCCGGCCATCGCGATCTCGTTCTTCGCCGGATCGTTCTTGATCGGAATGAGCGCGCTCATGCCGCCGATCGCCGGGGCGCCGCGCTTGTGGCAGGTCTTAAGCAGGAGCAGCGCGTAGGCGCGCATGAAGGGCGCCGTCATCGTCACCTTGGCGCGATCGGCGAGGCAGAAGCTCTTGTCGAGCTTGAACTTCTTGATGCAGGAAAAGATGTAGTCCCAGCGCCCGGCATTGAGCCCGGCCGAATGCTCGCGCAACTCGTAGAGGATCTCTTCCATCTCGAAGGCGGCGAGGATTGTCTCGATCAGCACTGTCGCCTTGATCGTCCCCTGCGCCAGGCCGAGCTCGTTCTGCGTCATCACGAAGACGTCGTTCCACAGACGCGCTTCGAGATGGCTCTCGAGCTTGGGCAGGTAGAAGTAGGGGCCCGCACCGCGTGCCAGCAGCTCGGCGGCGTTGTGGAACATGAAGAGGGCGAAGTCGAACAGGCCGCCGTGCACGCGCTGGCCGTCGACCGTGACGTGCTTCTCGTCGAGATGCCAGCCGCGCGGCCGCACCTGCAACGTCGCGATCTGTTCGTTGAGGCGATAGGTCTTGGTTCCGGTCGGCGTCGCCTGCCCGAACGAGAGCGTGCGGCGGATGGCCTGGCCGATGTTGATCTGGCCCTGGATCTGGTTGGTCCAGAGCGGCGAGTTCGAGTCCTCGAAGTCGGTCATGTACGAGTCCGCCCCCGAGTTGAAGGCGTTGATGACCATCTTCGCGTCGACCGGGCCGGTGATCTCGACGCGGCGCCGCTGCAGGGCCGACGGCACCGGCGCGATCTTCCAGTCGCCTTCGCGGATCGCTTTTGTCGCAGCGAGAAAGTCGGGGCGCTCGCCGGCGTCGATCCGCTTGGCGCGCTCGGCGCGCGCGGCGAGCAGCTGCTGGCGGCGCGGCTCGAAGGCGCGATGCAGCCTGGCGACGAGTTCGAGCGCCGGCAGCGTCAGCACGGCGTCGAAGCCGGGAAGGATGGGCGCGTTGATTTCCACGCCCCGTGGCAGGCTGAGTGTCATGGCGAGGATTTCCGTGAGGCAAAGGGGAAGGCGAGCACGTCCGCAAGGCTTGTGCCGGTGCGCGTCGGCGCCGCGCCGAGCTCGTCGAGCGGCAGGCCGAAGCGGTTGATCCACAGCGTCGTGTAGCCGAACCACGTGGCGCCGATGGCGTCCCAGCAGTTGCTCGAGACGAACAGCACTTCGTTGGCGGCGAGGTCGAGCGCCGCGGTGCCGAGCGCATAGGTCGCCGGGTCGGTCTTGAAGCGACCGGTCCCTTCGACGCTCAGCACCGGATCGAGCATGTCGGCGAAGCCGGCATGACGGACGACGGCCTCGAGCATGTCCGGATCGCCGTTGCTCAGGATGCCGGCGCGAACGCCGCGCTGCTTCAAGGTCTCGAGGACGGCACGGTTCTCGGGGAACGGCTCGAGGCGGTCGTAGCAGGACATCAGCGCGTCCTCGGCGGCGATGTCGAGCGGCAGGCCCAGGCGCTTGGCGGCGAAGCGAAGCCCGGCGCGCGTGCAGTCGCGAAAGCTGCGCGTCTTGCCACTCATCGAGGTGAGCCGCGTGTACTCGATCTGCTTGTCGCGCCAGAGCACGCCGAGGCGCTCGCCCGCGCCGGGAAACCGCCGCTCGGCTTCGACGCCGACGCTGTAGACGTCGAACAGCGTGCCGTAGGCGTCGAAGAGGACGGCGCGAAGCGGAGCAGGAGGTGCGTCCATGCGGCTAATTTACGCGAGGCGCCCGGTTCGCTTCGTTTCGGGCGGCGCGGCGGCGCGGTCGATGCGTTTGCGGCCGGGCCCCAGCAGGCTGTGGTAGCAGCCGACGAGGAGCCGGCGCGCCGGCTCGTCCGCTGCTTGCTGGTTCAGGCGCCCGATCGCCGTGTCCATGTCGAACAGCAGGGCGCGCTGGCTGTCGTCGCGGACCAGGTTCTGGACCCAGAAGACGCAGGCCAGGCGAACGCCGCGGGTGATCGGCGCGACCTGGTGCAGGCTCGTTGCCGGGTAGACGACGAGGTCGCCGGTGGCCCCCTTTTGACGCCGTGCGCGCCGTACTGGTCGTGGATCCGGAGCTCGTCGGCGGATACAGGGCGCTCGACAATGTCGCGCTGATGAAGCCCGGGAGCCGCTCGAGGGCCGCGACGACGACGCGCAGCCACTGCGACGCCAGCGCCGAGGCGTCGTCGATCCACTGCGCCGCGCCGGCGCGAGGGCCTACGCCGACAGGCAGCTCTTCATGAACGCCTTGCGCTCGTCACCCTTCTTGCCGGTGGCGTCGGCGTTGCACTTCTTCATCTTTTCCTGCTGCGTCATCGGCGTTGCCGGCGCGGTGGCGCCGCCGGCCGACAGGCACGTCTTCATGAACGCCTTGCGCTCGTCACCCTTCTTGCCGGCCGCCTGCTTGTTGCAGTCGCCCATCTTCGTCTGCTGCGCCGTCATCGGCGCGCTCGCCGGAGGGTCAGCGGCGAACGCCGAGGCCGAGAACGCCATCGCCAGGGCGGCGGAAATACCGAGCAGTTGCTTCATGAGGTCTCCTGTTGCGATCCGAGGGATGGCGCCTCTTCGAGCGCGCCGACCGGCCGCGATTGGAGCACGTTAGAACCTATCCGCCAACAAGGCGTCCCCGCGTCGGGGTCGGCAAGGCTGCCGGCAGGACCCGGCCGCAACGGCTCAGAAGATGCGCCGTGGGTGCGCGAGCTGCTCGTGCGCCGAATGGAGACGCCGCACCAGCACCTTGATGAACGAATCGTGGAACAGGTGGCGGCAGTTCGGGCTCAGCTGCATCAGCGTTTCGGGGGTGAAGGAGATCGTGGTCGCCGGCTCGGTGACGATGACGTCGGTGCTGTGCTTCTTCAACTCGGCGCTCGGCGCGAGGTACGCCATTTCGCCGACCGAGGTGCCCGAGCCGAGCTGCGCCACTTTCTTGCCGTCGCGAAAGACCTCGACCTCGCCCTGCGCGATGATGTGAAAGCTGCTGCCTTCCTCGCCCTTGCGATAGAGCGCGTGGCCGAAGTGGAAGCGTTGCCACCTGGCGCGATGCACGACCTCCCACAGCTCGACGTCGCCGAAGTTGGCGAAGAACTCGAGCGTGCGCAGCAAGGTGAAACGCTCCGAATCGAGGACACCCTGGAACTGGCCGCGCGGCACCTGCTGCGTCGTGACCAGCTCCGAGAGCGCCTGCGCGAACTCACCCCAGTCGTTGTAACGGCTGCCCGGCTGCTTTTCGAGCGCCTTCTGGATCACCGCGTCGAGCCCCGCACTGACGCCGCCGCGGATGCCTGCCAGAGGCGCCGGCTTGACGTTGTAGATCTGATGCATCATCGCCGACTGCACCTGGGCATCGAAGATCGGCCGGCCGGCGATGAGGTGATACAGCACGGCGCCGAGCGAGTAGATGTCGGCGCGGCAGTCGAGCGTTCCGCCGTCGAGTTGCTCGGGCGACATGTAGGCCAGAGACCCGACGCGGTGGATCTGGGTCACATCCGAGCCGAGGTTCAGCACGCTGCCGAAGTCGGTGATCTTGACGTCGGTGATCGTGCCGTTGTTGAGCACGGCGAGCAGGTTGGCCGGCTTGACGTCGCGGTGGATCAGCCCCTGGCGATAGACGTAGCCGAGCGCCATCGCACACTTGAAGCCGATCTCGACGACGAGCTCGAGCGAGAGCAGCTGGTCGGCGCGACAGTACGGGCGTAGCGTGCTGCCCGCCACGTACTCCATGACCAGATACGGCTCGAGCGGGTCGGGCACGGCATCGAAGATCTGCACCACGTTCGGGTGCTGCAGCCGGCCGACGAGCGCCGCCTCGGCGGCGAAGAAGCGCTCCGAGTAGTGGCCGTCGACCGGGTCGGCCGCAGTCGACGCGCGGACCCGCTTGATAGCGACGTTGCGACCCTGGAAATCGTCGTAGCCGAGGAAGACCTCGCTCGTCGCGCCGTCGCCGAGCCGGCCGAGAATGCGGTACTTGCCGATCTGCACCGGCATCGGCTTGGCCTCCGGCAGGACGACCGGTGGGGCGGAGACGGTGGAGACTGAAGACATCGCAAGTACGCGCTGGGAGCGGCATTCTTGCACCGGCGTGTGACCGGAAGTACGGCGTTCGGAGCGGCGGCTTTGCCTTATTCACGGTCTCGGGCCACTTCACGCCGGGCGGCAACGCCGGGCCCGCGAGCCGCCCGGTCACGCGAGTGATCCGCGAAAACCCGCCCCGTAGAATTCAGCGATGACCCGGGCCCGTGACGAATTGCTCGAGGCACTTCGCGCCGCGATGGACGAAGTGAGCCCCGGCCACGCGCTGGCGGCCGCGTTCGAGACACCACGCCAGGCCGCGCACGGCGACCTGGCGTGCACGGCGGCCATGCCGCTGGCCAAGGCGCAGAAGCGAAATCCGCGCGAGGTCGCGGGCGAGCTGATCGCGGCGCTGCGCAGGAAGACCGCCGTCGACCGCTGGGTCGAATCGATCGACGTCGCCGGGCCTGGCTTCATCAACCTGCACCTGCGCGCCGCGGCGCGGCAGCGCGTCGTCGCCGAGATCCTCGAGGCCGGCGCGAGCTTCGGCCGGACCACGGCGGGCGAGCACGCCGCGCCGGTGATTGTCGAGTTCGTCTCTGCCAACCCGACCGGGCCGTTGCACGTCGGCCATGCGCGCCAGGCCGCGCTCGGCGACGTGATCTGCAACCTCCTCGAGTCGCAGGGCCGCGCCGTGACGCGCGAGTTCTACTACAACGACGCCGGCGTGCAGATCGCCACGCTCGCCGCCTCGGTCGAGGCGCGCCTCGAGGGCCTGGCGCCGGGCGACCCGGGCTGGCCCGAGACGGCGTACAACGGCGACTACATCGCCGATATCGCGGCCGACTTCCGGGCCGGCAAGACGGTCAAAGCGGACGACCGCGAGTTCACGGCGTCGGGCCGTGTCGGCGACCTCGACAACATCCGCGAGTTCGCCGTCGCCTATCTGCGCCACGAGCAGGATCTCGACCTCGCCGCCTTCGGCGTACGCTTCGACAACTACTTTCTCGAGTCGAGCCTGTACTCGAGCGGCCGCGTCGAGGCGACGGTCGAGCGACTCGTCGCCTCTGGCAAGACCTACGAGGAGGGCGGCGCGCTCTGGCTGCGCACGACCGAATACGGCGACGACAAGGACCGCGTCATGCGCAAGTCCGACGGCACGTACACGTATTTCGTTCCCGACGTCGCCTACCACCTCGTCAAGTTCGAACGAGGCTTCCACCAGGCGATCAACATCCACGGCACCGATCACCACGGCACGATCGCGCGCGTGCGCGCCGGCCTGCAGGCGGCCGGTGCGGGCGTGCCGAAGTCGTATCCGGACTATGTCCTCAACACGATGGTGCGGGTCGAGCGCGGCGGCGAGGAGGTGAAGATCTCCAAGCGTGCCGGCGGCTATGTGACCTTGCGCGACCTGATCGACTGGACGAGCGAGGACGCCGTGCGCTTCTTCATGCTCAGCCGCAAGGCCGACACCGAGTTCACCTTCGACGTCGACCTGGCACTGAAGAAGAACGACGAGAACCCCGTCTTCTACGTGCAATACGCGCACGCCCGCATCAGCTCCGTGCTCGAGCAGTACACGGCGCAAGGCAAGGACGCGTCGCGCCTGGCCGGTGCCGACCTCGCCCGACTGCAGGCGCCGAGCGAGACTGCGCTGCTGAAGAAACTCGCCGATTACCCCGAGATGCTCAGCGCGGCTGCCGCCGCGCTGGCGCCGCACGAGGTCACGTTCTACCTGCGCGAGCTCGCCGCGGCCTTTCACAGCTATTACGCTGCCGAGCGCTTCCTCGGCGAAGATGCCGAGCTCGAACGGGCGCGCCTGGCGCTGCTCGCGGCGACGCGGCAGATCATCCGCAACGCCCTCGGCGTGCTCGGCGTGAGCGCTCCCGAGCGCATGCACAGAGATACGGACACCGCATGACCTCACATTTCCCGAGCCGGCAGCGCGGCGGCTTCGTCATCGGCCTCGTCGTCGGCCTGCTGATCGGCCTGGCGCTGGCGCTCGGCGTCGCCCTCTACGTGACCAAGGCACCCATTCCCTTCATCAACAAGGTGCAGGCGCGCACGCCCGGGCAAGACGCGGCAGAGGTCGAGCGCAACCGCAACTGGGACCCGAACAGCGCCCTCGCCGGCAAGAACCCTGCCTCGGCTGCAGCCGTCGCTTCGGCGCCGGCGGTGCCGCCGCCGATCGCCGCTGCGCCGCCGGTGCTGGTCCCGCCGACGGTCATCGATCCGGGTTCGCCAAACGCCGCCCGGGGCGCTCGTCCCGCCGCGGCGACGGCGAGCGGCGCCGCCACGACCGTCGCGACCCGGCCGCCAGTACCCCTCCTTCCGGGCGCCGATCCGTTCCAGTACTTCGTGCAGGCGGGCGCCTACGCACGCAGCGAAGACGCCGAGCAGCAACGCGCCCGGCTCGCCATCATCGGTATCGAAAGCAAGCTGACGGAGCGCGAGCAGGGCGGGCGTACCGTCTACCGCGTGCGCGTCGGCCCGTTCGACAAGAAGGAGGAGGCCGATGCGGCCAAGGACAAGCTGGCCGAGGGCGGAGTCGATGCGGCGCTCGTCCGTGTGCAGAAATAGGCGGTCCGTCACGATGCCCGGGCACGTACCGCCGCCGACCCGACTCCCCTCCCGGACGCCCCGAACCCCGAAACGATGCCCCAGCCATGAACCTCAATAGACGCGACTTCTCGGCCCGCCTCCTCTTCGCCGGAGGCCTCGGCGCCCTGAGCGCGGCGCCGGCGGCTCAAGCCCAGGCCAGGGGGCCGGTCGAGGGGGTCAACTATGTTCGACTCGAGCAACCGGTGCCCTCGACCGTGCCGGGCCGGATCGAAGTCATCGAATTCTTCTGGTACGAGTGCCCGCACTGCAATGCCTTCGAGCCGGCGCTCGAGGCGTGGTCGAAGCGGCTCCCTGCCGACGTGGTGCTGCGCCGCGTCCCGGTCTGGTTCCAGGAAGTGCCGTTCTCGGCGCAGCAAAAGCTCTTCTACGCCATCGAAAGCCTCGGCCTCGTTCCGACGCTGCACCGGCGCATCTTCTACGCCATCCACAACGACCATATACGCCTGCGCACGCCGGAGGACATCTCGGCCTTCATGATGAAGAACGGCGTCGATCCGCTCAAGTTCATGCCGACCTACGAGTCCTTCGCGATCCAGACCAAGTCGCAGCAAGCGCGCCAGCTCGCCGCCGCCTACAAGATCGACGCCGTGCCGGCGATGGGCGTCCAGGGGCGCTTCTATACCAACGGCACCCTGGCCAACGCCAGCGGCGGCGCGAACACGCCCGCGGGGTCGAACGAGCGCATGCTCGACGTGGTCGACGCGCTGATCGACCGGGTTCGAAAGGGCGGCTGAGGCGAACTTCGCCGCGGCGCCGGGCGCCCGTCGGGCACCGGTCGCCCGCCGATTCGTGAGATTGGAGCGCTTGCAGCGACACACTGCAGAACGCGTCGCATAGAATGGCCTGCAAGTTTTATGCCGCCATGCGGAACGCCTGCTTCCATTCGAATTTCCCGTGCCGCTCCTTCCCGCCCGTCTCGTTGCCCTCTTAGGGCTTTCCCTGCTCGCCGCGGCCGCCCCGCCCGCCCGGGCCGAAAAGGCCGACCGCTTCAAGCCGCTGAACGTCGAGGCCGACCTGCCGGGCACAAAGCCGACCGGCACGATCGACCTGCTCAACCAGATCATCGTCTTCAGCGGCAACGTCGTCGTCACCAAGGGGACGATGACCATTCGCGCCGCCCGCATCGAAGTGCGCGAGTCGCCGGACGGCTACCACACGGCGGTGGCGATCGGCTCGCCGGGCCAGCACGCGACCTTCCGGCAAAAGCGCGACGCGCCCGACGAGTGGATCGAAGGCGACGCCGAGCGGCTCGAATACGACGGCAAGTCCGACGTCATCCGCTTCGTCAACAACGCCTCGTGGCGCCGCCTGCGCGGAGCGACGCCGTCCGACGAGATCGCCGGCAACCTGATCACCTACGACAGCGCGACCGAGGTCGTCAACGTCTCGGGCGGCGCGCCCGCGACGGCGGCCAATCCCGGAGGGCGCGTCCGCGCGGTCCTGACGCCGAAGGAAGGCACGACCGCCGCGGCCGAGGCTGCCGCCGCGGCGGCGAGCGCGGCGGCGGCAGCGGCGCCGCTGAAGACGGCACCGGCGCTCGGAGAAAAGCGGTGATGGCCACCTCCGCCACGGCGACGACACACCGTCTCGAGGCGCACGGCCTGCGCAAGTCTTACGGCTCGCGCACCGTCGTGGACGACGTTCGCCTCGCCGTCCGCAGCGGCGAGGTCGTCGGCCTGCTCGGGCCGAACGGCGCCGGCAAGACGACGAGTTTCTACATGATCGTCGGCCTCGTCCGTGCCGACGGCGGCGAGATCACGATCGAGGGCCGGCGCGTCGAGCGCATGCCGATCCACCAGCGCTCGCGCCTGGGCCTGTCGTATCTGCCGCAGGAACCCTCGATCTTCCGCAAGCTCAACGTCGAGGAGAACATCCGCGCCGTCCTCGAGCTGCAGGTGGGTGCCGACGGCAAGCCGCTGAAGAAGGCGGCGATCGACGAGACGCTCGAAGGCCTGCTGAAGGATCTGGCGATAGAAAAGCTCCGCGCGTCGCCGGCGCCGGCGCTGTCGGGCGGCGAGCGACGCCGCGTCGAGATCGCCCGCGCCCTGGCGACGCAGCCGCGCTTCATCCTGCTCGACGAACCATTCGCCGGCATCGACCCGATCGCCGTGATCGAGATCCAGCGCATCATCGGCTTTCTGAAGCGCCGCGGCATCGGCGTGCTGATCACGGACCACAACGTCCGCGAGACGCTCGGCATCTGCGACCGCGCCTACATCATCAGCGACGGCCGTGTGCTCGCCGAAGGCACGCCTGCCGAGATCGTCGCCAACGCCGACGTGCGCAAGGTCTACCTCGGCCAGAACTTCAGGATGTAGGTCCGAAATGGAGCCCCCCCGCTCTGTTCGTTCGCCGCCCCCCGGGGGCGCCGAGAGCCGCGGCTCCATGCCGGCCTGCGCCGGCATGGACGGCGTGAGAAGGCGTTGCGTCTCGCAACGCTGCGGTCTGCAAGACCCGGCCTCCCATGGGCCGGCCCGGCGGGAGGGAGGATGATGAAGCCGTCGCTTCAGGTTCGTCTCTCGCAGCATCTGGCGCTGACTCCCCAGCTGCAGCAATCGATCCGGTTGCTGCAGCTCTCAACGCTCGAGCTGCAGCAGGAAGTCGAGCAGATGCTCGAGCAGAACCCCTTCCTCGAGACCGAAGAGGAAGCTGCGCCAGCGTTCGAGCCGCTCGCCGAGCGGCTCACGAGCGCCGAGCGCGCCGGCGAGCGCGAGAGCGAGCGGGCGGCCGAGAGCGGCGCAGAGGGCGGCGACGACGTCCCGGCGATCGACGGTGCCGCGGACTTCGGCGGCACCGAGCGCGAAGACTGGGAGAACGGCACCGAGCGCGAAGACTTCGACGGCATCCGCGAGACCCCCGGCAAGACGCGAACGCAAAACGACGCCGACGACTTCGACGACAACGATCGCGACGCGCCGGCGACGAGCCTGCAGGATCACCTGCGCAGCCAGCTCTCGGGGATGCGCCTGTCGCCGGCGGACGCCGCGGCCGTCCTCGTGCTCATCGATTCCCTCGACGAAGAGGGCTACCTCGCCGACGCGCTCGAAGACATCGCCCAGCGCCTGCGCGAAGGCGGCCTGGTCTTCGAGCGCGCCGCCGGCGACGCCTGTGCCGACGAAGACGAGACGATCGACCCCGTCCTCGCGCAACTGCGCTGCGGCCTGCGCTTCCTGCAAAGCATGGAGCCGACGGGCGTCGGAGCGCGCGACCTCGCCGAGTGCCTGACGCTGCAGCTGCGCACGCGCCAGCGCGGCGAGGCGCAAGCGATCGCGATCATCATCTGCAAGAGCCACCTCGGCCTGCTCGCGCGCCGCGACATGAAAAGGCTCATGGCAGTGACGGGCGCCGACGAACATCTGCTGCGCGAAGCGCAGGCGCTGATCATGACGCTCGAGCCCAAGCCCGCGCGCCCGTTCGCGCGCGCCGAGGCGAACATCATCGTCCCCGACGTGATCGTGCAGAAGTCGGGGCGCAGCTGGAAGGTGCTGCTCAACCCCGACGTCATGCCCAAGCTGCGCATCAACGACCTGTACGCCAGCGCGATCCGCCAGCAGCGCGGCGCCGGCAGCCGCAGCGCCGCGTCGCTGAACGGCGCGGCGGCCGGGCTGAACTCACGACTGCAGGAGGCGCGCTGGTTCGTCAAGAACATCCTGCAGCGTTTCGAGACGATCCAGCGCGTCTCGCAGGCGATCGTCGAGCGGCAAAAGAGCTTCTTCACGCACGGCGCGATCGCCATGAAGCCGCTCGTGCTGCGCGAGATCGCCGACGAGCTCGGCCTGCACGAATCGACGATCTCGCGGGTGACGACGGCCAAGTACATGTCGACGCCGTTCGGCACGTTCGAGCTCAAGTATTTCTTCGGCTCGTCGCTCGCCACCGAGGCGGGCGGCAATGCCTCGAGCACCGCGGTGCGCGCCCTGATCCGGCAGATCGTCGCCGCCGAAGACGCGGCCAAGCCGCTGTCGGACAGCCAGATCTCGCAGATGCTCGAGGAGCAGGGCATCCACGTGGCGCGACGCACCGTTGCCAAGTACCGCGAAGCCCTGAAGATCGCGCCGGCGCAGTTGCGCAAGGACATGTAGCCGGCGGCCCGGGGTCGATGCCGCTGCCGATCTTCCTGCCGTGCGCCGCCGGCGTCGAAGCGCTGCTCGAGGCCGAGGTGCGAAGCCTCCTGCCCGGGTCGAGTTGCGCCGCGCAGCGCGGCGGCGTCACGCTCGCCGGCGAGCCGCGCGAGGTGATGCTGCTGAACCTCGAGACGCGGCTCGCCCAGCGCGTCCTGGTCGAGGTGGCCGAGGGCGAATACCGCGACGAGAACGACCTCTATGTGCTGGCGCGCGACGTCGAGTGGTCGGACTGGATCACGCCGCAGCAGACGCTGCGCGTCGACACGACCGCGCAGCGCAGCCGGCTGAAGAGCCTCAACTTCGCGGCCCTGCGCATCAAGGACGCGGTCTGCGACCGGATGCGCGAGACGAGCGGCGAGCGGCCGAGCGTCGACACGGCGCGGCCCGACCTGTCGATCGTCCTGCACGTCGGCGCCGAACGCGCATCGATCTACGTCGACAGCTCCGGCGAGGCGTTGTTCAAGCGTGGCTGGCGTGCCGACACGGGCGACGCGCCGCTCAAGGAAACGCTCGCGGCGGCAATGCTGGCCGCCGCCGGCTGGCGCGGCAGCGCCAGCACCGGAGGCGCCCTGCACGACCCGTGCTGCGGCTCGGGAACGATCGCCATCGAGGCGGCGCAGATCGCCTGCGGCATCGCCCCGGGCGCGTTGCGCCGCTTCGCCTTCGAGCGCCTCCTTCCTTTCGCATCGGCCGAGCTGCGCGCCGATTTCCAGCGCATGCGCAGCCACGCCCGCGCCCGCGTGCATGCCAGCGAGGTGCCGATCTTCGCCAGCGATCTGTCGTTCCGGATGGTCGACTTCGCGCGTCGCAACGCCGAGCGCGCCGGCGTCGCCCAGGCGATCGTCTTCAACGGCGGCGACGCGCTCGAGCGACCGGCACCGCTGCTCGCCGCCGACCTGCCGGGAACGCTGATGCTCAATCCGCCCTACGGCACGCGCATCGAGGTCGGCGGCAAGGCGGCGGCGCGCAGTGCGTCGCGCGACTCGGCCGAAGACCGCGCCACCCCGAGCGACTTCTACGCCCGCCTGGCAGCGCACTGGAAGCAGGCCTACACCCACCACCCGGCCGGCTGGACGGCGTGGATCCTGAGCCCTGACCTGCGCCTGCCGAGCGCGATGCGGCTCAAGGAATCGCGCCGCGTGCCGCTCTGGAACGGGCAGATCGAGTGCCGCCTGTTCCGCTTCGAGATCGTCGCCGGATCGGCACGCCGCTGAGCGATCAGGCGACTCTTGCCTTCGGCGCCGCCGCAGGCAGCGCCGCGTACCAGAGCAGGGCCGCGGCGATGAGCGTAACCGGAACGATGGAGCCGAGGTTGAGCCAGGTCCAGCCCTGCGTCGTGATCAGGGCTCCCGAGCTGAACGAGGTCAGCGTCATTGTCGCGAAGATGACCGTGTCGAGCGCCGCTTGCGCCTTCGTCTTCTCCTCGGGGCGATAGGCCAGCGTGAAGAGCGAGGTGCCGCCGATGAAGAGGAAGTTCCAGCCGACGCCGAGCGCGAACAGGGCGACGAGAAAGCGCATCAGCTCGACACCGCTCAAGGCGACGGCGATGCAGATCGCGTTGAGCAGCAGCCCTGCCGTCATCACGCGCAACGGGCCGAAGCGCCGGACCAGGTGGCCAGTGAAGAAGCTCGGCACGAACATGCCGAGGACATGCCATTCGAGAACGAGCGCCGTGTTCTCGAACGGGTGCGAGCACATCGCCATTGCGATCGGCGTCGCCGCCATCAGCAGGTTCATGACGCCGTAGCCGAGCGCCGAGGCGACGACGGCGACGATGAAGGCCGGCTGCGCCGCGATCACGGCGAGCGGGCGGCCCGGCGCCGCCGGCGTCGGCAGGACGAGCGGCGGGAAACGGATGAACGAGATCGTCGCGAGCGAGGCGAGCGCGACGAACGCCAGCGCCGCGTAGGCGCCGGCGAATTCCCCGGGCAGGGCATTCTGGGTCAGGCGTGCCAGGTTCGGCCCGGCGACGGCGCCGATGATGCCGCCTGCGAGCACCCAGGAGATCGCCCTTTCCTTGAAGGCCGGCGCGACGATCTCGGTCGCGGCGAAGCGATACAGGCCGGCGTTGGCGTTGTAGTAGCCGGCGAGGAATGCGCCGGCGAGCAGCACCCAGAAATGCCCGTGGAGCGCCGACCAGGCGCACAGCGCGGTCGTCGCGATGGCGACGCAGAGCCCCAGCTGGAAAGCGCGCCGGCGGCCCCAGGCGCGCTGATGCCGCGCCACGAGCCCGGCGAACACGGCGCCGCCGGCGACGTAGGCGGTGATCGGCAGCGTCGCCATCCACGCCTGCGGAGCCAGGCGCAGCCCGACCAGTCCGTTGATCGCCGTGAAAGTGACGTTGTTGGTCAGGAAGAATCCCTGGCACAAGGCGAGCAGCAGGAGCCTGCGGTTCATCGTCTCTCCGGCGCGATGGCCAGGCCGATCCAGACCAGCAGGGCGAGCGGCGCCGTGTCCGCACGCAGCACGCGCGGACCGAGCGTTACTCGCCTGAAGCCCAGCTCGACCGCCGCCGACTCCTCGTGTGGGGCGAGGCCACCCTCGGGCCCGCTCAGCACGAGGAGATCCGGCGCGGCCGCGCCGGACGTCGGCGCGAAGGCCCGCGCCGGCGTGGCGGCCGTGCGATCGAAGCTCAGGACGAAGCGGCCGGCGCGGTCCGCGATCGACGCTGTGCTCGATTCTTCGAGCTCGCCGAGCCAGGCCTCGATCTTCAGCGGCGCGCCGATGCGCGGCACGCGCACCCGCCCGCACTGCTCGCTCGCCGATGCGGCGACCGCGCTCCAGTGCGCCCGGCGCGCCTCGGCGCGCTCGCCGGCGAGGCGAACGACCGAGCGCTCGCAGACGAGCGGCTGGATCGCCGCAACGCCGAGCTCGGTCGCCTTCTCGACCAGCCCGTCCATGCGCTCGTTGGCCGGGATGCCGAACGCCAGCGTGACGCGGATCGCCAGCTCGCGTTCGCCCGCAATGACGGCGGCGCCCGTCTTCAGCTCGACCGCGGCCCGCTCGATGCGAACGATCTCGGCCGGCCACTCGGCGTCTCCCTCGCCGTTGAAGAGCACGACGGCGTCGCCGGGCTGCAGGCGCAACACCTGGACGTGGCGCGACTCTGCCCGGGACAGGACGATCGTCGCGCCGGCGGCGAGCGGCGCCGCCACGAAGATGCGCGGCGCCATCAGGGTGCCACCCGGCGCAGCCAGAGCCGCCAGGCGCGACGCATGATGCGCACCCGGCGCCAGAGGGGCGAGGCGCGCAGGGCGGCGTTGACCCGGGCCTTGGTTTGCCGCCACCAGCCGAGCGCACGCACGAACCAGGCGAACTGCATGAGCTGCGGCTCGAGCAGGATGAAGAGCCGGCCGACCAGTGCCGTTCCCAGCACCTTGGCGGCGACGATGACCGAGACGCCCAAGCTTGCCCGTCCCTCCTCGATCAGCCACAGGGCCAGCAGCTTCAGGGGAAAGAGGAGCAAGGCCGGAGCGAGAAAGAGGAGCATGGCGACGCGCGGCGGCAAGGCGACGATGCGGGCCTCCACCCACGCCACCGGCGGCAAGCGGGCGACCCGGGCGGCGAACGCGGTCAGCGGCCGCCAGCCCCACTCCTCGATGAAGAAAACGACGGCAACGAGACCGAGCGCGAGGTCGCGCAACACGCGCCACAGCGCATCGAAGACCTTCAAGGCGCGGCTGCCGCAATGGCCGTGGCCAGCCCCGGTCAGGTGCCGTACAGGGTCTTGCGCGCTTCGCTTGCGGCCAGGTCGCCCTTGCGCTCGCGGATCTGCTCGATCGTCCGCTTCGCCACTTCGCGCAGCTCCTCGATCGTCCCCGCCTTCTCGACAGCCAGCGTGAGGGTGAAGCCGCGCAGGCCCAGATGGGCCGAGATGAGCTTGGTCAGCGCCGCCGTGAACTGTCCGTAGTCGAGCAGCTCGCCGGGCAGCGTCGAGGGAATCGTCGCGCGCGAATCGGCGCTGCTTGCCCGCGACGGATTGCCGACGGTCACCGCGCCGACGGCGGGCGCGATGAGGTCGAGCTTGCGCAGTTCCTGGAAGTCGGCGGCGGTGATCCCGGCCAGGTTGGACAGCAGCATCTCCTCGGATTTGGTGCCGTCGATGAGAAGCAGCAGATTGCGGCGCGCCCGATCCTTGATCAGCGCCCGCGACTGCATTTCGGCGCGTCCCGCGTCGGTCTTGACCCAGATCACCGGTGCTACCTATCCCGTTTTCGTCATTCGGCTCGACGAAGCCCGCGTCGGCACGGGGAGAAATGTATCAGCACCGCGGCGCGATTTGGCCCTTGCATTTCACGCCTTGTCGCGCAATTCGCGACGCAGGATCTTTCCGACCGGCGTCTTCGGCAGATCGGTGCGGAATTCGACGACTTTGGGCCGCTTGTAGCCCGTGAGGTTGGCTTCGCAGTAGGCGCGAACCATCGCCTCGGTCACGGACGGGTCCTTCCTGACGATGACGAGCTTGACGGCCTCGCCGGACTTCTCGTCGGGAATGCCGACCGCGGCGCACTCGAGGATGCCTGGCATCTGCGTGACCACGTCTTCGACCTCGTTCGGATAGACGTTGAAGCCGCTCACCAGGATCATGTCCTTCTTGCGGTCGACTATTCTGAAGTAGCCGCGCTCGTCGACGACGCCGATGTCGCCGCTGCGGAAGAATCCATCCGCCGTCATGACCTTGGCGGTCTCGTCGGGCCGCTGCCAGTACCCGGCCATGACCTGCGGGCCGCGGATGGCGATCTCGCCCGGCGTTCCCATCGGCACCTCGTTGCCGTCGTCGTCGAGCAGCTTCAGCTCGGTATTCGGCATCGGCAGGCCGATGTTGCCGCTGTAGGCCGTGCTGTCGACGGGGTTGCAGGTCGCCGAGGGCGACGTCTCCGAGAGGCCGTAGCCCTCGACGATGGGGCAGCCCGTCTTCTCGAGCCACAGCTTGGCGGTCGCGCTCTGCACCGCCATGCCGCCGCCGACCGAGATGACCAGGCCGCTCCAGTCGACCGTTCCGAAATCGGGGTGGTTGGCCATCGCGTTGAAGAGCGTGTTGACGGCCGGAAAGCTGTGGAACTTCTCGCCCTGCAGCTCCTTGAACATGCCCGGCAGGTCGCGCGGGTTGGCGATCAGGATGTTGGCGCCGCCCATGCGCATCGCCAGCATCATGTTCGTGTTGAAGCCGAAGATGTGATAGATCGGCAAGGCGCAGATCGTCACGACCTGCTCGCCCGCGGGGATCTTCTTCAGCGCCGGCTGGTACCAGGCTTCGGCCTGCAGGATGTTGGCTACGAGGTTGCGATGCAGCAGCACCGCGCCCTTGCTCACGCCGGTCGTGCCGCCGGTGTATTGCAGCACGGCGATGTCGTCGGGGCCGACCGTCGCCGGCCTGAAGGGCTTGCCGCGCCCTTCGGCGATCGCGTCGTTGAAGCGCACGGCACCGGCGATGTCGAACGCCGGGACGAGCTTCTTCACCTTGCGAACGACGTAGTTGACGATGAGCGACTTCGGCAAGCCGAGCATGTCTCCCATCGACGCGAGCACGACCGTTTTCGTCGGCACCGCCGCCAGCACCTGGGCCAGGACGCTGGCGAAGTTCTCGACGACGACGATCGCCTTGGCGCCCGAATCTTTCAGCTGGTGTTCGAGCTCGCGCGGCGTGTAGAGCGGATTGACGTTGACGACGACGAGGCCGGCACGCAGGATGGCCGCGACCGCGACGGGGTACTGCGGCACGTTGGGCATCATCACGGCGACGCGGTCGCCCTTGGCCAACCCTTGCGCCTGCAGCCATGCGGCAAAGGCGCGCGAGGCGTCGTCGACCTGGCTGAAGGTGATCGCCTTGCCCATGAAGGTATAGGCGGTGCGATCGGCGTAGCGGCGGAAGCTCTCGTCGAGCAGGGCGACGAGCGACGCGTACTGATTCACGTCGATCTCGGCCGGAACGCCGGCGGGGTACTGCTTCAGCCAGATCTTTTCCATCTCGCCCTCTGCGGAGTGCGACGATTCTGACGGAGGGCCTGCGCGGCACTCCTAGGGTGTTTCGATACATGCCGCGGACGCGAACGTCCGCGCAGTTGGCAGGCACGGCGTCGGCATCAGGGCGGCGGCAGCGCGTCGGAGGCCTGCCAGCCGCCGCCGAGATTCTGGATCAGCGCGATGGCGCTCGCCTGTCGGTTGCTCACGAGCTGCACCAGCGTTCGCCGCGCGGTCAAGGCCGAGGCCTGTGCCGTCACGACGTCGGTATAGCTCACCTGGCCGGCGCGATAGCGGTTGAGCAGCTGTTGCTCCGTCAGGTCGGCGGCCTCCGAGGCCCTGTGCCGCAGGGCCTCTTGTTCGCCCAGAACCCGGCTCGTGCTGAGTTGGTCCTCGACGCTCTGGAACGCGGCGAGAACTATCTGCCGGTAGCGGGCGATCGCCGCGTCACGTGCCGCTTCCGCGCCTTCGACCCGGGCGCGCGTCGCGCCGGCGTCGAACACGGTCTGTGCAAGCGACAGGCCGATCGACCAGAGGCTGCTCGATGCACTGAACAGGTCGCTCGCGCGCGTGCTGGTGAAGCCGTAGGAGCCGCTCAGCGAGAAGCTCGGGAAGTAGGCCGAGCGCTGGATGCCGATCTGCGCGTTCGCCGCCGCGACCGCGCGCTCCGCCGCAGCGATGTCGGGCCGGCGCTCCAGCAACGTCGACGGAACGCCGAGCGGAACGGCTGGAACGCGCATCGTCCATTCGGCGACGGCGATGCCGAAATCGCCGGGCGGCTGACCGGCCAGCACCGCGATCGCGTGCTCGAGCTGCGCGCGCTGGCCGATCAGCGCGACCAGGTCGGCGCGCGCGTTGGCGAGCGTCGTCTCGGCCTGCAGCACGTCGGTCTTCGCCGTGATGCCGGCGTCGTAGCCGTTCTGCGTGATCTTCAGCGCGCGCTCGTAGCCCTCGACGGTGCTGCGCAGGAGCGCCGCCTCGGCGTCGGCCTCGCGCAAAGCGAAGTAGTCGGTGGCGAGCGCGGCCTGCGCCGAGAGGCGCGCCGCGGCGAGATCGGCCTGGCTCGCCTGGGCACTCGCCTGTGCGCTCGCGACGGCAAGGCGCAGTCGTCCCCACACGTCGGGCTCCCAGCTCGCGCCGAGCGAGACCTGCAGCGTGTTGCCGACGCCGCGACCGCCAACGGCCTTGCTGCCGCTGCCCGAGCGGCTCGCGCCGCCATCGAGCGTCACGGCCGGAAACAGCGCGGCGCGCTGCTCGCGTACGAGGGCGAGCGCCTGCGCATAGGCGGCGACCGCCGCGGCCACGTTCTGGTTCGAGACCTCGACCTTCGCGACCAGACCGTTCAGCTCGACGTCGCCGAAGAGGGCCCACCAGTCGCCGCGATCGAGCGCGTCGGCGGGAGCGGCCGGCAGCCATCCGGCCGCCGCCTCCTTGTAGGCCGAGGGCGTCGGTGCACTCGGCCGCTGGTAGGGCGGGCCGACCGTGCAGGCAGCGAGCGCTGCAACGGCGATCGAGGCGACGATGGCGCGAACCGGTGGCGCCGGACTCGCGCAGGGGGAGGGGCGCGTCTTCATGAGAGTCCGGCGGCGCCGAGGGCAGGGGCGCCCCTGCGGCTCAGATGGCGCTCGTCGGGAGCGTGGCGGCGCAGCTTGTCGAGCACGACGTAGACGACCGGAGTCGTCAGGAGCGTCAGCACCTGGCTCGCGATCAGGCCGCCGATGATGGCGACGCCGAGCGGCTGGCGCAGTTCGGCACCGTCGCCGAAGCCGATCGCCAGCGGCAAGGCGCCGAACGCCGCAGCGAGCGTCGTCATCAGGATCGGGCGAAAACGCAGCAGGCTGGCCTCGCGGACGGCCTCGAGCGGGCTGAGGCCGCGCGAGCGCTCGGCCTCGAGCGCGAAATCGATGATGAGGATGGCATTCTTCTTGACGATGCCGATGAGCAGGAACACGCCGATCAGGGCGATGATCGAGAAATCCATCCTGAACATCAGCAGCGCCAGCACCGCTCCGACGCCGGCCGAGGGCAGCGTCGTGAGCACCGTCACCGGATGGACCAGGCTCTCGTAGAGGATGCCGAGCACGATGTAGATGACGACGAGGGCGGCGACGATGAGCATCGCCTGCTGGGCCTGCGATTGCTGCGCGCTGAGCGCGGTGCCGGCGAATCCCCCGCGCACGTTCGTCGGCATGCAGATATCGGCCTCCGCCTGCGTGATCGCCGCGCGCGCATCGCCGAGGGTGGCGCCCTCGGCAAGGTTGAACGAGATCGTCGTCGCGAGCTCACCGTCCTGGTGGTTGACCGAGGTCGGTGCCGAATCCTCGTAGAAGCGCGCCGCCGCGCTGAGCGGCACGAGGTTGGTCGCGCTGTTGCTGAGCACGTTGCCCGCTGACGCATTCTTCAGCGCCGGGTTGGCCGAAACCGGCAGGTTCGCGTTGCCGACGATCGCGCTGGTCGCCGCCGTCGATTCGACGCTCACCGCCTGGCCGCCGCTGATCACCGTCCGGGTCGCCGGGACGTAGACGTCGGAGAGCGCGTTCGGACCGCGTGTGTAGCCCGGCGCCCATTCCATGACGACGTGATACTGGTTCAGCTCGGTATAGATGGTGGCGACCTGGCGCTGGCCGAATGCGTTGTAGAGCGCGGCATCGATCGCGCCTGCCGTCAGGCCGAGGCGGCGCGCGCTGTTGCCGTCGACCTGGACCATGGTCTGGACGCCGTTGTCCTGCTGATCGGTGTCGACGTCGGTCAGCACGCTCAGCGGCTTCATCTCTTCGGCGAGCTTGCTCGCCCAGGCGCGCAGGTCGACGAGGTTGTCGCTCTTGAGCGTGTACTGGTACGCGGAATTGCTCGCGCGGCCCCCCGAGCGGACGTCCTGCACGGGGCTCAGAAAGATCGCGAGGCCGGTCACCTGGGCGAGCTGCGGGCGCAGCCGCGCGATCACGGTGTTGCCGCTGTCCTTGCGCAGCGACGAGGGCTTGAGGTTGACGAACATGAAGCCGCCGCCGGCACGCGAGCCGCCGGTGAAGCCGACCACGGTGGCGACGGCCGGATCGCGATGGATGATGTCGACCACCTGGCGCAGCTTGGCGCCCATCGCGATCGACGAGATGCTCTGGTCGGCACGCAGGCCGGCAACGATCTGGCCGCTGTCCTGCTGCGGAAAGAAGCCCTTCGGCGCCGCCGCGAACAGGTAGACGTTGAGGGCGACGACGGCGACCAGGATCAGCATCACGAGCGCCTTGCTGTCGAGGGCCCAGTCGAGGCTTTGCTCGTAGCGGCGAAGGACCCAGGCATAGCCGAGCTCGGCCAGGCGCGCCAGCCGCCCGGGCGGCTCGTCGCCCGCCTGACCGCCGGGCTCGAGCAGCCAGGCGCACATCATCGGCGTCGTCGTCAGCGAGATGACGAGCGAGATCATCACCGCGGCCGAAAGGGTCACGGCGAACTCGCGGAAGAGCCGCCCGACCTGCCCGCCCATGAAGAGGAGCGGAATGAAGACGGCCACCAGCGAGACGCTGATCGAAAGGACCGTGAAGCCGACCTCGCGGGCGCCGAGCAGCGCCGCCTTCATCCGCGTCATTCCGGCCTCGATGTGGCGGCTCGTGTTCTCGAGCACGACGATCGCGTCGTCGACGACGAATCCGGTCGCCACCGTGAGCGCCATCAAGCTCAGGTTGTTGAGCGAAAAGCCGAGCAGATACATGACGCCGAAGGTGCCGAGCAAGGCGACCACGGTCGCCACCGCCGGCACGACGGTCGCGCGCAGGCTGCGCAGGAAGACGCTCACGACGAGAACGACGAGAACGACCGAGATGATCAGCGTGATCTCGACCTCGTGCAGCGAGGAGCGGATCGAGTTCGTGCTGTCGGAGGCGACCTGCAGCGTCACGTCGGCGGGCAGGTCGGCCTGAAGCGCGGGAAGCATGGCGCGCACCGAGTCGACCGTCTGGATGATGTTGGCCGACGGCTGGCGCGTGACCAGAATGACGATCGCCGGCTCGCCGTTGAAGAGGCCCAGGGTGCGCGTGTCCTCGACGCCATCCTGCACCTGGGCCACGTCCTGCAGGCGCACGGCGGCTCCGTTGCGCCAGGCGATGACCATGGGCGCGTAGTCGCTCGCCTTCAGCGCCGGCGTCTGCGTGTAGATCTGCAGGCGCCGGCCGTCGCCCTGGATCGTCCCCTTGGGACGGTTCGCGTTGCTCGCCTGGACCGCGGCGCGAACGTCCTCGGTGCTGATGCCGTACTTGCTGAGCGCAAAGGGCAGCAGCTCGATCCGCACCGCCGGCAGCGAGCCGCCACCGATTTCGACATCGCCGACGCCGTCGACCTGCGACAGCCGCTGGCTGACGATGTTGGAGACCGCGTCGTAGATCTGCCCCGGCGTCTTCGTCTTCGAGGTGAGCGCGAGGATGATCACCGGCGAGGCCGCCGGGTTGGCCTTGCGATAGGTCGGGTTGCTGCGCAGCGTCGCCGGCAGGTCGACCCGGCTCGCGTTGATCGCCGCCTGCACCTCGCGCGCCGCGCCGTCGATGTTGCGGTTGAGGTCGAACTGCAAGGTGACGCGCGCCGTTCCGGTGTTGCTCGACGACGTGATCTCGTTGACGCCGGCGATCGTCCCGAGGCGCCGCTCCAGCGGCGTGGCGACGCTGGTCGCCATCGTTTCCGGGCTCGCTCCCGGAATGCTCGCGCTGACCGAGATGACGGGATAGTCGACCTGCGGCAGCGGCGAGACCGGCAGAAGGAAGAACCCCGTGATCCCGGCCAGCGCCACGCCCACCGTGAGCAGCACCGTGCCGATCGGCCGGCGCACGAAGGGCAGCGACAGGTTCACGTCGCCGCCTCCGGCGCGTCGTCCGTGGCGCCCTCGTCCTGCGCCGCGATGCGGGTGGTCCCGCCGCCGAGACGGTCGAAGCCGAGATAGATCACCGGCGTCGTGAAGAGTGTCAGCATCTGGCTCACGATCAGGCCGCCGAAGATCGCCAGGCCGAGCGGCCGGCGCAGCTCGGCGCCGTCACCCCAGCTGAGCATCAGCGGCACGGCGGCAAACAGGGCGGCAAGCGTCGTCATCAGGATCGGGCGCAATCGCAGCAAGGCCGCCTGGTGGATCGCGTCGCGCGCGCTCATGCCTTGGTTGCGCTCGGCATCGATCGCGAAGTCGATCATCATGATCGCGTTCTTCTTGACGATGCCGATCAGGAGAATGATGCCGATGATGCCGATCACGCCGAGGTCGTTGCCGGTAATCATCAGCGCGAGCAATGCACCCACGCCGGCCGACGGCAGCGTCGAGAGGATCGTCAGCGGATGCACGTAGCTCTCGTAGAGGACGCCGAGGACGATGTAGACGCAGACCACCGCCGCGAGGATCAGCCAGAGCTGGTTCGACAGCGACCGCTCGTAGGCACCCGAGGCGCCGAGAAAGGTCATCGTCACGTTGCTCGGCAGGCCGATGTCCTTGGCCGCCTGGCGGATCGCGTCGACCGCGCTGCCGAGAGCGACGCCGGGCGCGGTGTCGAAGTTCAGGGTGCTCGCCGGGTACTGGGCGACGTGCGTGATCTGCAGCGGCGCGTTCTGCTCGGTGATGCTCGCGAACGCCGAGAGCGGCGTCGCCACGCCGGAGCCGGCGATCAGGTTGAGCTGGCCGAGCCCCTCGGGGCTTGTGATGCTGTCAGGCTGGGCCTCGAGGATGACGCGGTACTGATTGGTCTCGGTGAAGATCGTCGAGACGATGCGCTGGCCGAAGGCGCTGTAGAGCGCGTCGTCGACCGAGCTCGCCGTGATCGACAGGCGCGCCGCGGTGTCGCGGTTGACGTTGACATACGCGGCCAGGCCCTGCGCGCCGGCGTCGCTGCTCGCGTTACGCACCTGCGCCACGCCCTGCAGCCGCTGCACGAGCCGGTTCATCCAGCTCGTGATCACCGCGCTGTCGACGCCTTCGAGCGAGACGCGGTATTCGGTCGGCCCGGTCTCGGCGTCGATGGTCAAATCCTGCGTCGGCTGCAGGTTCAGCGTCGCTCCGGGCACCTGGCGCACCCGCTCGCGCAGGCGATCCATCAGCGCCTGCTGGTCGCCGTGATTGGCGCGCAGGTTGATGAGCATGCTGCCGGTGTGCAGCATCGTGTTGTTGGCCGCGTCGACGCCGACGAAGGAGCTGAGGTTGTCGACCTGGGGATCTTCCAGGATTGCGCGCGCCACCTGCTGCTGCAGCTGCGCCATGCGGTCGTACGACACGTCCTGCGCCGCCTCGAGGCGTGCCTGCAGCTGGCCCGTGTCCTGCGTCGGAAACAAGCCCTTCGGGATGGCCAGGTACAGCACGACGGTCAGCGCGAAGGTGAGCAGGGCGACGACGAGCGTGATTCCCTGGTGGTCGATGACCCAGCCGAGCGAGCGGTCGTAGCGCCGCATGACCCGCTCGAAGAAGCGCCGGGCGCTGGCACCGACGCCGCTTTGCTTCTTCCCGGCGCGCTTCAGCCAGCGCGCCGACATCATCGGCACCAGCGTCAGCGAGACGACGGCCGAGATCAGGATGGTGATCGCCAGCGTCACCGCGAACTCGCGAAAGAGCCGGCCGACGACGTCGCCCATGAAGAGCAGCGGGATCAGCACCGCGACGAGAGAGACCGTCAGCGAGATGATGGTGAAGCCGATCTGCGTCGCGCCCTTGACGGCGGCCTGCATCGGCGGCTCGCCCTCCTCGATGTGGCGCGAGATGTTCTCGATCATCACGATCGCGTCGTCGACGACGAAGCCGGTCGCGATGGTCAGCGCCATCAGGCTCAGGTTGTTGAGGCTGTAGCCCATCAGGTACATCAGTCCGAAGGTACCGATCAGCGAGATCGGAACGGCGACGCTCGCGATCACCGTCGCGCGCAGGCTGCCGAGGAAGGCGAAGATGACGAGGACAACGAGCACGACGGCGAGCACGAGCTCCAGCTCGACGTGCTCGACCGAGGCACGGATGCCATTCGTGCGATCGCTCAGCACGTCGATCTTCAGGCTGCTCGGCAGGCTGGCGCGCAGATCGGGCAGCTGCGCCTTGATCGCGTTGACCGTGCCGATCACGTTGGCGCCGGGCTGGCGCTGCACGTTGAGGATGATCGCCGGCGACAGCAGGCGCCCGCCGATGCAGTCGCCGCGCGCGGACCGCGGCGCCGAGGCGGCGCTCGGGCAGTCCATCCCGGCCCAGGCGCCGAGCTGGGTGTTCTCGGCGCTGTCGACGACGTGCGCCACGTCGACCATGCGCACCGGCGCGCCGTTCTTGTAGGTGACGATCAGGTTCTTGTAGTCGTCGACGGTGAGCAGCTGATCGTTCGAGTTGATCGTGTAGGCGCGCCGGGGGCCGTCGAAGCTGCCCTTCGCGCCGTTCGAATTCGCCGCGGTGATCGCGGTACGCAAGGTGTCGAGGCCGATGCCGTTGGCGGCGAGCGCCCGCGTGTTGGCCTGGATGCGCACCGCAGGCCGCTGCCCGCCGCTCAACGACACCAGGCCGACCCCGGAGACCTGGCTGATCTTCTGCGCCAGCCGCGTGTTGACGAGGTTCTGGACTTCGGTCAGCGGCAGCGTGTCGGAGGTGATGGCCAGCGTGAGCACCGGCGCATCGGCCGGATTGACCTTCGCGTAGACCGGCGGCGCCGGCAGATCGGCCGGCAGCAGCGAGCCGCCGGCGTTGATCGCGGCCTGCACCTCCTGCTCGGCGACGTCGAGGGTCAGGCCGAGCGCGAACTGCAAGGTGATGATCGAGACGCCGGCAGCGCTCGTCGAGCTCATGCGGTCGAGGCCGGCCATCTGCCCGAACTGGCGCTCGAGCGGCGCGGTGACGGTGTTGCTCATCACCTCCGGGCTGCCGCCCGGGTACAGCGTCTGCACCTGGATCGTCGGGTAGTCGACCTGCGGCAGCGCCGAAAGAGGCAGGAAGCGGAAGCCCACGAGACCGGCCAGGACGATCGCCAGCATCAGCAGCGAAGTCGCCACCGGCCGCTCGATGAAGGGGCGCGACGGGCTCAAGACGCAGGTGCGGAAGCGGAAGCCCCGGTGGCGTCACGCTGGCGGCGCCGCTGCCCGGAAGCGGAGGCGTCGGCGCCGGAGGCGGCGCGCCGAGCGCCCGACGCACCCGACGCCGGGCGCTCGGCGGCGAGCTGCACCCGGGCTCCGTCCTTGAGCCGATCGCCGCCCTCGGTGACGACGCGCTCACCCGGATCGAGGCCCTTGTCGACGGCGATCAGGTCGGTGGTCGCGATGCCGCGCGTGACGAGCCGGACCGACACCGTCCGGTCGTCGTTGAGGACGTAGACGAAATCGCCGTTCGGTCCGTGCCGCATCGCCGTCACCGGGATGACGGTCGCACCCTGCTGGATGCGCAGGAGCAGGCGAACGTTGACGAACTGGTTCGGATAGAGCTGCGTCGAGCCGTTCGGAAAGCGGGCCTTGGCCTTCACCGTGCCGGTCTGCGTGTCGATCTGGTTGTCGAGCGTCGAGAACGTACCCTCGTCGAGCTTGTTGGTGCGCGTCCGGTCGAAGGCCGTCGCGACGAGCCTGGCGCCAGCCGCAACGCGGCCCTGGATCTCCGGGACGCGATCCTGCGGCACGGCAAACGCAACGTCGATCGGCGCGATCTGGGTGATCACGCCGACCCCGTTGGTATCGCCGGCGGCGATGTAGTTGCCCGGGTCGATCGGGCGCAGGCCGACGCGCCCCGCGGTCGGCGCGACGATGCGGCAATAGCTCAGGTTCAGGCGCGCCGTGTTCTCGTTCGCTTTGTCGATGACGATCGTCGCCTCGAGCTGCTTGACCGTCGCGGCGAGCGTGTCGACGTCCTGGCGCGCGATCGAATCCTGGCTCAGCAGCGTCCGGTAGCGCTGCAGCTGCACCCTGCTGCTTTCGAGCTGGGCCTCGTCGCGCAGACGCGCCCCGTTGGCCTGCTGCAAGGCGATCTCGAAGGGGCGCGGATCGATGGTCGCGATGAGTTGGCCCTTGGTCACGAGCTGGCCTTCGCGGTAGAGCACTTGCGTGATCACGCCCGAGACCTGCGGCCGCACGGTGACCGTGGCCGTGGGCGTCGCCGTGCCGAGAGCGTCGAGGTAGACCGGCAGGTCGGCACGCGTCGCGACGGCGATGCCCACCGTGCTCGCCCCGGCGCCGCCGCGTCCGCCCCGGCCACCGCCCGGCCCGCCGGGTCCGCCCGGGGGGCTCTGGTCGCTCGCCACCGCCGAAGCGCCGGAAGCCGCCGCCCCGGGTCCGCCTGCCCCACCGGGACGCTCCGCGGGTCGATGCGTGAGGTACCAGGCGAGCGCGCCCAGAGCAAGGAGCCCGAGCACGGAGAGCACCGCGCCGAGCCATCGACGCCCGCCGCTGACGGGCCCACGCGGCGGCGGCAGCGACGCGGGCGGAACGGGGGAGGGAGCGACGTCGTCGGAAGGCTTGTCCATGCGGAGGCTTCGCTTGTTGTTGTCCGCGAAGGCTACCAAGTCGGCAGGCCGCGCACACGAGCCGGGCGACGAGCGGCGGCCGAGGCGCTCCGGCAATCGGCGTGCGCACAGCCTCGCCGGAAGCTCACGTCGCGCCGGGCATACCCGATGTTGACGCGGCCTTCGCGCGGAAACTATTCTTTACCCGTCGGGTCGAGGCCTTCTCGCGCACCGCAATCCCCACGTCGCGGAGACATCTCATGTCCGATCGCCTCGCCGGCAAGACCGCCTTCATCACCGCTGCCGGCCAGGGAATCGGCCGCGCCACCGCCGAGGCTTTCGTCCGCGAGGGGGCGCGCGTCATCGCCACCGACATCGACGAAGGCCTGCTCGCTGCCCTGCGCGAAGCGAGCGGCTGCGAGACACGCCGCCTCGACGTCACCGATGCGAGCGCCGTCCTCGCCGCCTCGATCGAAGCGCTCGCCAAGGGGCCGGTGCACGTCCTCTTCAACGGCGCCGGCTACGTCCACGCCGGAACGGTGCTCGACTGCGACGAAGTGGCGTTCGACTTCTCGTTCGACCTGAACGTGCGCTCGATGTACCGCCTGATCCGCGCCTTCCTGCCGCCGATGCTCGAGGCGGGCGGCGGCTCGATCATCAACATGGCTTCGGTCGCGGGAAGCATCAAGGGCGCGCCGAACCGCTTCGTTTACGGCGCGACCAAGGCGGCCGTGATCGGCCTGACCAAATCGATCGCAGCCGACTTCATCACGCGCGGCATCCGCTGCAACGCGATCTGCCCCGGCACCGTCGAATCGCCGTCGCTGCGCGAGCGCATCGCGGCGCAGGCGAGGACGAGCGGGCAAAGCGTCGAGCAGGTGCAAGCGGCGTTCGTCGCGCGCCAGCCGATGGGCCGCGTCGGCAAGGCTTCGGAGATTGCGGCGCTTGCGGTCTACCTTGCCAGCGACGAATCGGCGTTCACAACCGGGACCGCGCAGGTGATCGACGGCGGGTGGTCGAACTGATCTCGTCTTCGAAGGCTTGCGAAACGGTGCAACACGCAGGCCTCCTGGCCCCCGAGCACTAAACTCTTTCACCGGTCTACGAAGGGCTCATCATGAAGCTGATGCGATACGGCGCCAAGGGCGCGGAAAGGCCCGCGCTGGTCGACGGGCAGGGCATGGTGCGCGACCTGTCTGGCGTCGTCCCCGACATCACGGCAGCGACGCTTCGCCCCGAGAACCTGAAGCGCCTGGCCGAGCTCGATGCCTCGAAGCTGCCTGCGGTCGCGAGCCCGGGCCGCATCGCGCCGCCGTGGAGCGGGTGCGCCAAGTTCCTGTGCATCGGCCTCAACTACTCCGACCACGCCGCCGAGACGGGCTCGCCGATCCCGAAGGAGCCGATCATCTTCATGAAGCCGATCAGCGCGCTGGTCGGCTGCAACGACGCGGTCGTGCTGCCGAAGGGCTCGCTGAAGACGGATTGGGAGGTCGAGCTCGGCGTCGTCATCGGCACGAAGGCGCGCTACGTCGA
>DATMGW010000480.1:0-2307 GCA_035555295.1 Caldimonas sp. | reverse complement strand
GACACGCGGCCAGCAGTAGTCGTTGCCGATGAACATCCAGCGTCGCGCCCGATAGCGCTCGATCAGGTATTCGATCGCCGGCTGCAGCTGCTGCTCGGGAGTCTCGCCGAGGGCGAAGACACCCGGCGTGCGTTCGCCGCCTTCGTAGAGCGGCGTGTAGACGTACGGGATCTGGCGCGCCACGTCGCGCAGCACGCGCTGCCGCACCTGGCTGGTGTGCATCCCGACAATGGCATCGATCGCGCCCGAGCGCATCAGATCGGCCGTCACGCTGCCGACTTCGAGTGCCTCGTCGGAGGAGTCGATGATGCGCAGGCGCAGCTGGCGATCGAGCAGGCCGCCTTCGGCATTGATCTCGACCTGCGCGAGCTGCGCGCAGGCGATCGACGAAGGGCCCCAGATTCCCGCCGAGCCGTTGATCGGCACGAGCAGCCCGACGACGAAATCGGCGCTGCCGTCGAACGCGGCCTGTTCGGCCTTGCGGCGTCCGGTCAGCCCCGCGAACCGAATCCCTCTGGCGCCGGCGCAGCTGTCTGTCGTCGTCTGCTGCATCGTCCTCCCTCGTCTGTCGCGCGAGTGGCCAGCGCGGCGCGGGCTTTGTTTCCCGCGAAAGCAACTTCTACAATAGCACAGCGATGAGCCGCTTCGAACCCCATCTTGCCCTGCTGCTGGAGCGTGCGAGCCGTGTCGTCGCCGATCGCCTGAGCGCGTCGATCGGCCTCGAAGGAATCACCTCGGAACACTGGCGCGTGCTGCGACATCTTGCCGATGGCGCCGGTCACACGATGGGCGAAATCGCCGAGCGCCTGGAAATGAACCCGCCGACGCTGACCAAGCTGATCGACAAGATGGTCGGCAAGTCGCTCGTGCAGCGCGCCGCCGACCCGGAAGACAGCCGGCGCGTCCTCGTCTACGCCACCGACGCCGGGCCCGAGTTGCTGCAGGAGCTGCAATCGAAGGTCGACGAGCACCACGCGGCGCTGCGCGCGCTGCTCGGCGAGCGCAACGCGCGTCAGCTTGAGCGCTTGCTGACGACGCTGATCGAAGCCTCCGAGCGTCCGGCTGCCTGAGCCTGACCGGGACGCCGAGATCTAGACGCCCGGGTGGCGCCGATGCCAGTCGGTGGCGCGCTGGAAGGCGCGGCCGGCGCGCAGGATCGACGCTTCGCCGAGATGCTTGCCGACGAACTGGACGCCGACCGGAAGCCCGGCCGGCGTGAACCTCGCCGGCACGGTGAGCGTCGGGCCGTTCGACATGTCGAATGGCGCCGTATAGCGAATCAATGCCGCGAGCTCGGCCGGAATCTGCCCCAGCGTCGCCATGCGCGCGACCGTCGGCGCGGCGATCGGCTGCGCCGGTATCAGCATCGCATCGACCGGCGCCAGCGCTTCGTCGACGCGCCCCGCGAAGGCGCGACGACGCAGCAGGATGCGCTGGTAGTCGAGGCCCGACAGGGCGCGGCCGGCGTCGATCAGGCCGGCGAGCCCGGGACCGTATTCGGCCCGTCGCGACGGGAACGTCGCCTCGTGGGCGACCGCGGTCTCGACGGCGCAGTTGGCGCCCCAGTCGGCGACCATCGCCACGACGTCGGGGAAGCGGATCGCGATGACCTCGGCGCCGAGAGAGCGCAGCGTCGCGAGCGTGGCGTCGACGGCGCGCCCGGTCTCTTCGTCGCAACCTTCGAGGGCGTAGCGCTCGTCGAAGCCGAGGCGAAAGCCGCGCAACTCGGCGTCGTCCGCAGCGAGGTAGTCGGGCACCTCGGCGCGCAGCGACCCCGGGTCGTCGGGGTCGCTGCCGGCGATCGCGCCGAGCATGATCGCGGCGTCGGTCGCGCTGCGGCACATCGGCCCGATGTGGTCGAGCGACGACGCGAGCTCGAAACAGCCGTACTTCGAAACCCGTCCCCAGGTCGGCTTCAGGCCTGTGTTGCCGTTGGCGGCCGACGGGAAGCGGATCGATCCTCCGGTGTCCGAGCCGAGCGAGGCAAAGCACAGCCCTGCAGCCGTCGCCACGCCCGAGCCGCTCGACGAAGCGCCCGACCAGTAGTCCCGGTGCCAGGGGTTGACCGGCGGGGCAATGTCCGGATGGTGATCGGCGAACGCGCCTTCGGTGAGCTGCAGCTTGCCGAGCAGGATCGCGCCCGCCTCGCGCAGCTTTCTCACGACGGTCGCATCGGTATCCGGAACGAAATCGCGGTGCAGCGGCATACCCGCCGCCGTGGCGATGCCGCGGGTCCAGCACAAGTCCTTCACCGCGATCGGCACGCCGTGCAGCAGCGACAGGATCTGGCGCCGGCCGATCATCCGC
>DATMGW010000479.1:0-3923 GCA_035555295.1 Caldimonas sp. | reverse complement strand
CCTTCGAGCTGCGGCCCTTCGATGCGCGGCTTGCCGCTGAGCAGCGAGACCGAGGGGTCGCCTTCGGGCAGGTGGATCTCGAAGACGACGCCGCGCACGGTCTTCCTCGCCAGCGCCCGCTTCGTCACGTAGGCCGGCAGCCAGCCGCTGTTGGCGACGGCGAGCTTGACGCGCCAGGTGTCGGCGCCGAGCGCGCGCACCTCGGTGCGCAGCAGCTCGAGCTTGGGCAGCGACAGCGCGATCTTCGTCATCCACTTCGGGAAGCGCGCCGCTTCGCGCTCGCGCAGGGGCGGCGGCGGGTTGCGCCAGAAGTTCATCTTGTCCCAGCCGCCGATCTCGACCGGCCCGAGCTGCGGATGCATGAACGGCGTCCAGTCGACGTGCGCCTTGCCGCCGCACTGCTCGTCGCTCCACTTGAGCAGCTTCAGGTCGTCCTCGACCGAGTGCTCGCGATACCAGTCGACGAACTTGTAGTCGGTGATGCCGGCCTCCCGGTTCGGGGCCCAGATCTCGACCACCCAGAACAGAGCACCGAGGTGCTCGTAGAACCAGTCCTGCGTGCCGCCGATCACTTCCTTCGGGTGGTACTTGAAGTCGTGCCAGATGCTGATCGCCGGATAGCCGGTGAGCTTGGCGCCGAGCTCGCTGAAGCGCTTGATCGACCACAGGTCCTCGGGAATCATGTCGTCGTCGCTCTGCGTTCCCATCGGCCGCAGGATCACGCCGCTGTGCGTGTGGTAGCTGATCGCGGCGCCGATGTTCGGGTGCCGGACGACGAAGTCAACCATCGCCTTGACCTCGGGCTCGCTGGTCGGGTATTCGCCGGCGCCGACCTGCTCGAACTCCTGGCGCCAGAACGACGGGAAGTTGCGATTCAGGTCGAGCCCCTCGATGTCTGGATTGACCTTGACGGTGAGGCCGTCGTAGTTCTTGACGAAGCCCTCGGGCATGAGGCGGTAGTACTCGCCGCCGAAGTCGCCGGGCTCGCGCGCGACCATCAGGCGCGGGTCGGCGTCGCACGCCTTGTAGGCGCCGTACGGGTCGGCGATGCGCATCGAGAGGACCCGGCCGTCGCCATCGATGTCTTCCGGCGTCAGGCCGTCGACCGGGTCTTCCTCGAAAGGATAGCGGCGCGTCGATGAGCGGATGTGGCGCGGCCGGTCGGCCAGCGCGAGCTCGGCGCCGTCGGGGTTCAGGCGCGGGCAGAGGTAGACGACTCGCGTGTCGAGCAACTGCGTGATGTCGGGCTCGCTGCCATATTTCGTGACCAGCTCGTGCAGGAAGTAGAGCACTGCCGTCGACGCCGTGAGCTCGGCGGCGTGGATGTTGCCGTCGGTCCAGAAGGCCGGCTTGTCCTCGGCCGCTCCGGTGGCGATGTTGGTGAGCGTCGCGACCCAGATGTCGCGCCCTTCGTAGCTCTTGCCGATCGAGGCGACAGCGACCAGCGTCGGATGCGCCTGCGCGTAGGCGAAGAGGAGGCGAGTCAGTTCGTCGTATCTGTAGAAGGCATCGAAGCGGGGAATGGGCGTTGCGGCTGAAGTCATGGGGGCTACTGGCCGCGGAACAGGCCGTGGAAGTGACGTGACACCGGGAGGCGCTCGCTGCGTCCGCGCAACGTGACGACCATGCTGCCGTCGTCCTCCCGGAGGGCGCTGGCGATAGCGCGCTGATTGACGATGATAGAGCGGTGCACCTGCCAGAAGCGCGCCGTCGGCAGACGCGCGAGCAATTCCTTGAGCGGCGTGCGGATCACCGCCTCGCCGCCGGCGTGGACGACGCGCGTGTAGCGCGAATCGGCTTCGAAGTACAGCACGTCATCGACCGGGATCAGGCGCACCTCCTTGCCGAGGCTGGCCTGGATCGTCTCGAGCGGCGGTTCGCTGCCCAGTTGCGTCGCCAGCTGGCGCAGCAGCTCGGACATGGCGGAGGGTTCGATGCCCGATGCGGCCGGCGCCGCGGCGAGCCCGGCCTTCAGCTTCGCGATCGTTCGGGCCAGGCGCTGCGGATCGACCGGCTTCATCACGTAGTCGATCGCCCCCGCGTCGAAGGCGGCCAGCGCGTGGTCGCCGTACGCCGTGACGAAGACGACGCGCGACGCGCCGTCGATGCGACGCGCGACATCGAGGCCGGTCAGGCCCGGCATGCGGACGTCGAGGAAGCAGACTTGCGGCTCGTGCTCGAGGAACAGGTCCCACGCGTCGACGCCGTTGCCGGCTTCGGCGACGACGTCGAACTCGGGCCAGGCGGCCGCGAGCGCCGCGCGCAGCTGCTGGCGCGGCGCCTCTTCGTCGTCGGCGATGAGAGCGGTCGTCATGGCGGCGCGGCGTCGATTCGCACGAGCGCTTCGGTTCCCCGGCCGTTCGGTCCGGGCAGGAGCTCGAGCGTGGCCCCCGCATCGTAGCGATGGCGAAGGCGTTCGCGGCTGTTGGCGATGCCGACGCCGCGACGCAGCGCGTTGCCCGCGACGGCAGGATCGCCGAGCCCGGCGCCGTCGTCGTCGACGCGCAGCACGACGGCGGCGCCTTCGCGCCGGGCCGTGACCTCGACGGTCCCGCCGGCGAGCACCGGCTCGATGCCGTGCTCGACGGCGTTTTCGACCAGGGTCAGGACGAGGCCGGCCGGCACCTCGACGCCGGCGCAGTCGGCGGTGACGTCGACGCGGTAGACGAGCCGCTCGCCCAAGCGCGCCCGCATGATCGCGAGGTAGTGGCGCGCTGCCTCGCATTCGTCGCCCAGTGTCGCGAACGGCGCGGCCAGCGCTTCGGTCGTGCTGCGCAGGAAAGCGGTCAGCGATCGCAGCAACGGTCCGGCCCGGGCGTCGCCGGTATCGACCCAGTGCTGCAGCGAGGCCAGCGTGTTGAAGATGAAGTGCGGCCTGATCTGCCCTTGCAGCAGGCGCAGCCGCGCTTCGGCCGCTTGCCGCGCCGCCGCGTCGCGCTCGCCGACGCGGGCGGCGAGCTCGAGCTCGGCGCGCAGGACGCGGCGGCGCGCGAACGCCGTCAGCTCGATCACGGCACCGAGCACGATCGCGCCGAGGGCGAGCAGCGGCGCCACGTCGACGGCGGCGCTGCGCGCGTCGGCGCCGAGCGTGGCGAGATCGAGCCCGCCGTGCCGGTCGGTACGCAGGACGAAGAAGCTGATCGCGACGCCGAGATAGACGCCGCAGGTGACGACGACCCCGTTGCGTACCGCCTTGCGGTGGTAGCCGGAGAAGCGCTCAGGCTGCAGCCAGGCGCCGATAACGGCGAGCGGAATCGCGAGCCAGGCCGCGACGCTGGCGCCGATCGCGAGCGGCAACGGAAGCCCGGCGTTCTCGAGGGCCAGGCTGCTGCCGACGACGGCAGCGGCGAGGCCGAACCAGACGATCGCACCGTGCCGGCTGTAGAGCCAGCGGTCGACCCGCTCGACATCGGCGCGCAGGCGCGGCGGCATGCACCGGTAGTGCTGCTCGGCCCAGGTGAAGTAGCGGCGCTGCAGCCAGTTGTCGTCGGTGCGGATCGTCATCGGCGCATTCTGGTCGGGCCGTCCCGCTGCGTCGCGCGCGGTGCGGCGAAGCGTCGGGAACGGCGCACGAGCGGCGTTCAGGCGCGCGCGAAGGGCGCGCCGGCGACGAAGACGCGCAGCTCGCCCGGCGCGAACGCCAGCCAGGTCTCGTCCTTCGTCAGCGGCTCGGTGACGACGACGGCGACGCGGTCGCGCGGCGACGTCTGCTCGGCGAAATCGACCGTCATGTCGTCGTCCTGCAGCGAGGCGCGCGCAAACGGATGCTGGCGCACGATGTGGTGCAAATGCGTCGAGCAGTGCGCCCAGAGCGCCTGGCCGTTGCTGAGCATCGCGTTGAAGACGCCGTGCGCGGCGACGCGCGGCAACAGCTCGGCCAGCGTCGCCGTCAGCTCGCCGATCGGCGGGACGCTGGCGTGCGA
>DATMGW010000478.1:0-12686 GCA_035555295.1 Caldimonas sp. | reverse complement strand
GCATCATCGTCGAGACCGTCGGCACCGGGCAGTCGGAGACCCGCATCGCCGCCCTCGCCGAGGGCGGGGTCGATGTCTTGCTCGACGCGATCGACGCGCATGCCCTTGCGGTCGGCCCCGGCCGGCGCTTGCACGAGGGCCAGGTGAAGGTCGGCACTCCACCGGCCGTGACCCTCGAAGCCGACGATGCCAAGGGCTGGTGCGCCCGCCTGCAGACGCTTGCCGCGCGCGACGGCCTGTGCGCGACGCTCGGCATCTCGGTGCTGTCGGGCGGACCGGGGCGCGCCGAAACGGCGATGACCGTCGGCGCGCGCCACGTCAACTTCAACGGCGTCTGCCACGGCGGCGCCCTGTTCAGCCTGGCCGACTCCGCTTTCGGCCTCGCCGCCAACTCGCACGGGCCGCTGGCAGCCGGCATCGACGCGCACATCACCTTCCAGGCCGGTGTCGTCGCCGGCGACCGCCTCGTCGCGCGGGCGAGCGAAGCGCACCGCTCGAGGCGCATCGCGGTCTATCGGATCGAGGTCGTTCGTCTCGAGCCCGACGGCGGCGAAAGCGCCATCTCCAGCTTCACCGGAACCGTCTACATCAAGGGCTGACCGAAGCAGGGATACACCCGAGGGTGTTGTCCCTAGATTGTCGTCAGAACGACAGCGCGGCGTCAAATTTCTTCCTACAGTTGCGGCTGATGCCCAGCACGCGCGGTGGGTGCGTGCCTGCGCCTCTTTGCGAAAGCCAATCGTGTCCCCGACCTTTCCCGGTCTTCTGCTCGAACACGCGGCGCAGCGGCCGAACGCGCCCGCCTTGCGCGAAAAGGAGTTCGGCATCTGGCAGACGCTCAGCTGGAGCGAACTCGCAGCGGTCGTTCGCGCCATCGCCTGCGGCCTCGCCGAAGCGGGTCTCGCGCGCGGTCAGCATCTGGTCGTCATCGGCGAAAACCGGCCCCGCCTCTACGCCTCGATGCTCGCCGCACAGGCGCTCGGCGCGATCCCGGTGCCGCTGTACCAGGATGCGGCTGCCGCCGAATTCGTCTTTCCCATCGGCAACGCCGACGTCGGCTTCGCGATCGTCGAAGACCAGGAACAGGTCGACAAGATGCTCGAGGTGCGCGCCTCGTGCCCGAAACTGGCTCGCATCTGGTTCGACGACCCGCGCGGCCTGCGACACTACAGCGAGGCCGGCCTCGCCCCGCTCGACGCGCTGATCGCCGCGGGCCAGGCTTACGACGCACAGCATCCCGGTTTCTTCGCCGCCGAAGTCGCCAAGGCACGGCCTGCGGACGTGGCCGCGATGTTCTACACCTCGGGAACGACGGGCCATGCGAAGGGTGTCGTGCATACGCACGAAACGCTGATCGATCGCGCCGCCGCCGGCGCCCGCTTCGACAAGCTCACGGCCGCCGACGAAGTGCTCGCCTACCTGCCGCCGGCCTGGATCGGGCAGAACATCTTCTCGTACGCGCAGTGGCTCGTCTGCGGCTATGTCGTCAACTGCCCCGAGTCGGCGAGCACGGTGATGATCGACCTGAAGGAAATCGGGCCGACCTACTACTTCGCGCCGCCGCGTGTCTTCGAAGGGCTGCTCACGAGCGTGACGATCCGCATGGAAGACGCCGGGCGCATCAAGCGCTGGCTCTTCGACCGCGCCATGGCGCTGGCCCGCCGCATCGGCCCGGCGCGCATGGACGGCAAGCCCGTCAGTGCGATCGATCGCCTGCGCTACGCGCTCGGCAACCTCATCATCTACGCGCCGCTGCGCAACACGCTCGGCTTTTCGCGGGTGCGCGTCGCCTACACCGCGGGCGAGGCGATCGGCCCCGACCTCTTCACTTTCTATCGCTCGATCGGCATCAACCTCAAGCAGCTCTACGGCTCGACCGAGACCGCGGTCTTCGTCTGCCTGCAGCCCGATCACGAGGCGCGCTCCGACACCGTCGGCGTGCCGATCGAAGGCGTCGAGATCCGGATCGAACCGAGCGGCGAGATCCTCGTCCGCTCGCCCGGCCTGCTCAAGGAGTACTTCAAAAATCCCGAGGCGACCGCCGAGGTCCTGACCGGCGACGGCTGGTACCGCACCGGCGACGCCGGCTTCGTCGACGCCGCCGGCCACGTCAAGATCATCGACCGTGCCAAGGACGTCGGCCGCATCTTCGGCGGCGCCAACGACGGCGCGCTGTTCGCGCCCAAGTACGTCGAGAACAAGCTGAAGTTCTTCCCCTACATCAAGGAGGCCGTGGCCTTCGGCGACCGGCGCGAGAAGGTCTGCGCCTTCATCAACATCGACATGGAAGCGGTCGGCAACTGGGCCGAGAAGCGCAACCTTCCATATGGCGGCTACGCCGAGCTGTCGCAGAAGGTCCAGGTCGGCGAGCTGATCCGCGACTGCGTGCAAAAGGTCAACGCCGACCTAGCCGCCGACGACAAGCTCGCCGGCAGCCAGATCAGCCGCTTCCTCGTCCTGCACAAGGAACTCGACGCCGACGACGGCGAGCTGACGCGTACGCGCAAAGTCCGGCGCGGCGCCATCGCCGAGCGCTACCAGGTCCTCGTCGACGCGCTCTACGAGGGCAAGAGCGAGCAGTACATCGAGACCGCCGTGAAGTTCGAGGACGGCCGCACCGGCAAGGTCGCGGCGACGCTGAAGATCATCGACGTGCCGACGTTCGCGGCCGTCGGCCGGGCCGCGTGATGGGAACGCGGCAGCCCGGCGACGTCGTCCTCGACGTGCACGGCATCAGCCTGAGCTTCGGCGGCGTGAAGGCGCTCAGCAACGTGACCTTCGACGTCAAGGAGCACGAGATCCGCGCCATCATCGGCCCGAACGGCGCCGGCAAGAGCTCGATGCTCAACTGCATCAACGGCGTGTACCAGCCGCAGCAGGGGTCGATCAGCCTGCGCGGCAAGACCTTCCACCAGATGAACTCGCGCCAGGTCGCCGAGATGGGGGTCGCCCGGACGTTTCAGAACCTCGCGCTCTTCAAGGGCATGAGCGTGCTCGACAACCTGATGACCGGGCGCAACCTGAAGATGCGTACCAACCTCCTGCAGCAGGCGATCCGCTGGGGCGCGGCCGAGCGCGAGGAGACCGAGCAGCGCATCGTCGTCGAGCGCATCATCGATTTCCTCGAGATCCAGCCCTATCGCAAGACGCCGGTCGGGCGCCTGCCATACGGCCTGCAGAAGCGCGTCGACCTCGGCCGCGCCCTCGCCATGGAGCCGCAGGTCCTGCTCCTCGACGAGCCGATGGCGGGAATGAACGTCGAGGAAAAGCAGGACATGAGCCGCTTCATCCTCGACGTGAACGACGAGTTCGGAACGACGATCGTCCTGATCGAGCACGACATGGGCGTGGTGATGGACATCAGCGACCGCATCGTCGTCCTCGACTACGGCAAGAAGATCGGCGACGGCGCCCCCGAGGCGGTGCGCAGCAATCCGGAAGTGATCAGCGCGTATCTGGGCACGGTGCACTGATGGGACCCTTCCTCGAAACCCTGCTCGGCGGCCTGATGGTCGGCATGCTCTATTCGCTCGTCGCGCTGGGCCTGGTGCTGATCTACAAGGCGTCGGGCGTCTTCAATTTCGCGCAGGGTGCGATGGTCCTGTTCGCAGCGCTCGTGATGGCGCGCTTCGCCGACTGGATCCCGCCGCTCACGGGGCTGAACAACAAATTCGTCGACAACGCGCTCGCCTTCGCCGGCGCCGCGCTCGTGATGGTCGCGCTGGCCTGGGTCGTGCAGAAACTGGTCCTCGGCAAGCTCGTCAACCAGGAGGGCATCACGCTGCTCATGGCGACGCTGGGTATCAACTATTTCCTCGAGGGCGCGGGGCAGGCCCTGTTCGGCAACGACATCTACAAGATCGACATCGGCCTGCCGAAGGAACCGATCTTCCTGTTCGAGACGACGTTCCCGGGCGGCGTGCTCGTCAACCAGGAAGACGTCGCCGCCGCCCTCATCGCCGCGGTCCTCGTCGCCTTGCTCGCCCTGTTCTTCCAGAAGACGCCGACCGGGCGCGCCCTGCGCGCCGTCGCCGACGATCACCAGGCGGCGCAATCGATCGGCATTCCGCTCGACCGCATCTGGGTCATCGTCTGGGCAGTCGCGGGCATCGTCGCGCTCGTCGCCGGGGTCATCTGGGGCAGCAAGCTTGGCGTGCAGTTCTCGCTGTCGCTCGTCGCCCTGAAGGCGCTGCCCGTCGTCATCCTCGGCGGGCTGACGTCGATCCCCGGTGCGATCGTCGGCGGCCTGATCATCGGCGTCGGCGAAAAGCTGTCGGAGATCTACATCGGGCCGATGTTCGGCGGCGGCGTCGAAATCTGGTTCGCCTACGTCCTGGCCCTCGCCTTTCTCCTGTTCAGGCCGCAAGGGCTGTTCGGCGAGAAGATCATCGATCGCGTCTGAACATGCTGTACCGGGAAAACGGCCAGTTCAAGACGAGCTATCGAGCCGACCAGCAGGTCTTCCCGATCCTGCAGGATCGGGTCGCGATCGCGCTTCTGCTCACCCTGGCCGTCGTCGCCGTGCCGCTGCTCGCATCGGAGTACCTGATGCGCGCGGTCCTGATCCCTTTCCTCATCCTGTCGCTCGCCGCCCTGGGCCTCAATATCCTGGTCGGCTATTGCGGCCAGATCTCGCTCGGCACCGGCGCCTTCATGGCCGTGGGTGCCTACGCCGCCTACAACTTCCAGGTCCGCATCGACGGCATGCCGGTGATCGCCTCGCTCCTGCTCGGGGGCGTGTTCGCGACCCTCGTCGGCGTGTTCTTCGGCATTCCCTCGCTGCGCATCAAGGGCTTGTACCTGGCCGTGGCGACGCTCGCCGCGCAGTTCTTCGTCGACTGGGCGTTCCTGCGGATTCGTTGGTTCACGCACGACAATCCGTCCGGATCGGTCAGCGTCGCAGGCTTGAGCGTGTTCGGCTTCGCGATCGAAACGCCGGCACAGAAGTATCTGTTCTGCCTCGCGTTCCTGATCGTCTTCGCGGCACTCGCCAAGAACCTGGTGCGCGGCGCGATCGGCCGCGAGTGGATGGCGATCCGCGACATGGACGTCGCCGCCGCCGTCATCGGCATCCGCCCGGTCTACGCCAAGCTGACGGCGTTCGCCGTCAGCAGCTTCATCGTCGGCGTGTCCGGCGGCCTCTGGGCCTTCGTCTATCTCGGCTCCTGGGAGCCCGCGGCGTTCAGCATCGACCGCTCGTTCCAACTTCTCTTCATGGTCATCATCGGCGGACTCGGCTCGATCATGGGAAGCTTCTTCGGCGCGGCGTTCATCGTCGTCCTGCCGATCCTGCTCGACAACTTGCCGCAATGGTTCGGCATTCCGCTCGATACCGCAATGGCTTCGCACCTGACCTTCATGATCTTCGGTTCGCTCATCGTGTTCTTCCTGATCGTCGAGCCCCTTGGCCTGGCCCGGCTGTGGTCGACGGCGAAGGAGAAGCTTCGCCTCTGGCCATTTCCGCATTGACCCGACCCGTCTTTCACAACGCACCGTCGCGTGCCCACCTCTGGAGACAGACACCATGAAATCGAGATCTTTCGCCTACGCAACCGCACTGGTCGGCACCGCGCTGGCGGCGCTGCTGGCCGCCCCGGGCGCGTACGCCCAGGAGAAGGAGCAGTTCTTCCCGGTCCTGCCGTACCGGACCGGCGCCTACGCGCCGAACGGCGTGCCGTGGGCCAACGGCTACGTCGACTACCTCAAGCTCGTCAACGCGCGCGGCGGCATCAACGGCGTGAAGATCATCTTCGAGGAGTGCGAGACCGGTTACGCCACGGATCGCGGAGTCGAGTGCTACGAGAGGCTCAAGGGCAAGCACGGCGGCGCGACGCTGTTCCAGCCGCTGTCGACGGGGATCACTTTCGCGCTGACCGGCAAGGCCCCGGCCGACAAGATCCCGCTCGTCACGGTCGGCTACGGCCTGAGCGAATCGCAGGACGGCGGCGTGTTCAAGTGGAACTTCCCGATCGCCGGAACCTACTGGGTCGCCGCCGACGCGATCATCCAGGAGATCGGGCTGAAGGAAGGCGGCCTGGCCAAGCTGAAAGGCAAGAAGATCGCCCTCGTCTACCACGACAGCCCGTACGGCAAGGAGCCGATCGCGCTGCTGCAGGAGCGTTCGAAGATGCTCGGCTTCGAGCTGCAGCTCCTGCCCGTGACCGCGCCCGGCGTCGAGCAGAAGTCGACCTGGCTGCAGATCCGCCAGAGCAAGCCCGACTACGTGCTGCTGTGGGGCTGGGGCGTGATGAACTCGACCGCGATCAAGGAAGCGCAGGCGACCGGTTATCCGCGCGAGAAGATGTACGGCGGCTGGTGGTCGGGAGCCGAGCCCGACGTGAAGGATCTCGGCATGGGCGCGAAGGGCTACAACGCCGTCGCCATGCAGCACGGCGCCGAGCCGGGATCGAAGGTCGTCAAGGACATCCTGTCGATGGTGCACGACAAGGGCCAGGGGACGGGCCCGCGCGAAGAGGTCGGCTCGGTGCTATACATGCGCGGCGCGATGTCGGCGATGATCGGCGTCGAAGGCGTGCGCCGCGCCCAGGAACGCTACGGCAAGGGCAAGGTCATGACCGGCGAGCAGACCCGCTGGGGCCTGGAAAACCTGGCGCTCGACCAGAAGAAGCTCGACGCCCTCGGCTTTGCCGGCGTGATGCGTCCCATCTCGACCAGCTGCGCAGATCACATGGGCGCGAACTGGGCCCGGATCGAAACGTGGGACGGCACGAAATGGGTGTTCACGTCCGACTGGTTGCAGGCCGACGAGCAAATCATCAAGCCGATGGTCAAGGCGGCGGCCAACAAATACGCCGAAGAGAAGAAGCTGATCCGGCGCACGCCTGAGGACTGCCAAACCTGAGCCGCGAAGCGACTCAGGTTTTCAACCTACAGGATTGCTCCCTCCCCAACCCCTCCCCCCGAGGGGGGGCGGGCCCCGATGGGGCCCCTTTTCAAAGCGTCGCGCGCGGCGCTTCGACAAGTGAACCAGGCTCCCAATGAGTACCGCACCTTCCATCCTTCTCGATGTCAACGGCATCGAGGTCATCTATTCGCACGTGATCCTGGTGCTGAAGGGCGTGTCGCTGCAGGTGCCCGAGGGCAAGGTCGTCGCCCTGCTCGGCGGCAACGGCGCGGGCAAGACGACGACGCTGCGCGCGGTGAGCAACCTGCTGCACGGCGAGCGCGGCGAGGTGACGAAGGGCGCGATCACGCTGCGCGGCGAGCGCATCGAGCGCCTGAGCACCTCCGATATGGTCGATCGTGGCGTCATCCAGGTGATGGAGGGCCGGCATTGCTTCGCCCATCTGACGATCGAGGAGAACCTCCTGACCGGCGCCTACACGCGGCGCGACGGCAAGGCGCAGGTCGCCGCGACGCTCGACAAGGTCTACCGCTATTTTCCGCGCCTGAAGGAGCGGCGCTTGTCGCAGGCCGCCTACACCTCGGGCGGCGAGCAGCAGATGTGCGCGATCGGCCGCGCCTTGATGGCCAATCCGAAGATGGTCCTGCTCGACGAGCCGTCGATGGGGCTGGCGCCGCAGATCGTCGAGGAAGTCTTCGAGATCGTGAAGGACCTCAACCAGAAAGAGGGCGTCACCTTCCTGCTCGCCGAACAGAACACGAACATGGCGCTGCGCTATGCCGACTACGGTTACATCCTGGAGAGCGGCCGCGTCGTCATGGACGGAGCCGCGAAGTCCCTGCGCGAGAACGAGGACGTTCGCGAGTTCTATCTCGGCACCGGCAGCGCCTCGGGCGAGCGCAAGAGCTATCGCGACGTGAAGAGCTACAAGCGGCGCAAGCGCTGGCTGTCCTAGGCCCCAGGAGTTTCATCATGGCCCGTGCCGACGCCGAAGCCCTGAAGCCGCTCGCCCTCGTGCTGCGCCAGCTGCGCGAGATCAAGGGCGTGCAGGAGAAGAGCCCAGGCATCTTCTACGCCCGACGCGATGCCTATATCCACTTCCACGTCGAAGACGGTGAGCTGTTCGCCGATCTGAAGAAGCCGGGCGGCGCGGGCTTCGACCGCTTCCCGCTCGGCACGTCTGCCGAGCAGCGCAAGCTCGTCGACGAAGCGAAGCTGCGCGCGCGACGCTTCGACGACGAATGATCGCGAGACGACGATGAACGACTTCTACGACGCTCTCGAAACGCGCGACCCGGCACTGCGCGAAGCGGCGCTCTTCGCGGCGTTGCCGGCGCAGATCGGCAACGCGCTAACGAAGGCAGCCGCGTTCGGCTCGCGCCTGCGCGGCGTCGACGCCGCCGCGATCCGCACGCGTGCGGCGCTGGCGACGCTTCCCGTCGTTCGCAAGCACGAGCTGCTCGAGGCGCAACGCGCCGCGCGCGCGGGCGATGCCTTCGGCGGCTTTGCGACGGTCGGATGGGGCGCGGCTGCAAGCGAGCGCCGGGCCCAGAACGTCTTCGCCTCGCCCGGTCCGATCTACGAGCCGGAGACGGCGCGGCCCGACTACTGGCGCATGGCGCGTGCCCTCTACGCGGCGGGCTTTCGCGCCGGCGACCTGGTGCACAACACGTTCAGCTACCACTTCACGCCGGCCGGCTCGATGATGCAAAGCGGTGCCGTCGCGATCGGCTGCACCGTCTTTCCGGCCGGCACCGGGCAGACCGAGCAGCAGGTGCAGACGATGACCGACCTGCGCCCCGATGCCTATGTCGGCACGCCGAGCTTTCTGCGCATCGTCCTCGAGCGCGCCGACGAGATGGGCATCGCGCTGCCATCGCTCGTCAAGGCGTCGCTCGGCGGCGAGGCGTTTCCCGCCGCCCTGCGCGAGTGGCTGACGGCGCGCGGCGTCATCGCCTATCAGAGCTACGGCACGGCCGACCTGGGCCTGATCGCCTACGAGACTTCGGCTCGCGAGGGCCTCGTCGTCGACGAGGGCGTGATCGTCGAGATCGTCCGGCCGGGAACGGCCGATCCGGTCGCCGACGGCGATGTCGGCGAGGTCGTCGTGACGACCTTCAACCCCGACTACCCGCTGATCCGCTTCGGCACCGGCGATCTCTCCGCCGTCCTTCCCGGTGCCTGCCCGACCGGGCGAACGAACCGGCGGATTCGCGGCTGGCTCGGCCGCGCCGACCAGTCGGTGAAGGTGCGCGGCCTGTTCGTGCATCCGCCGCAGGTCGCGGAGATCGCCCGCCGCCACCCCGAAGTGAGGCGGGCCCGGCTCGTCGTCAGCGGCGAGCGCGCGGACGATCGGATGCGCCTCGACGTCGAGCTCGAAGGCGCCGTGCCGGAAGGCTTCGCCGAGCGGGTCGCCGAGACGATCCGCGACGTCACGAAGCTGCGCGGATCGGTCGAGCTCTGCCGACCCGGGAGCCTGCCCAACGACGGCAAGGTGATCGAGGACGCGCGCCGGATCGACTGAGACGCTGCCGCGCCGGCCGACGCGCCGGTATTTGCGGACCGGGCCGGAGGCTCCTCAGCTGTCGATCTTGACGTTGGCGTCCTTGACGACCTTTGCCCACTTGACGATCTCGCTGTGGATGAACGCGGCGAACTTGTCGCGCGTGCCGCCGGCGTCTTCCGCGCCGTAGGTGTCGAGGCGCTCCTGCACGTCGGACATCGCCAGCACCGTGTTGACGTCTTCGTTGACCTTCTGTGCGATCGCGGCCGGCAGCTTGCCCGGGCCGGCCAGGCCGTACCACGTCGTCGCCTCGAAGCCCTCGAAGCCCTCCTCTTGCATCGTCGGCACGTTCGGGTGTCCCTTGGCGCGCTTGGTCCGCGTCTGCGCGATGGCGATGACCTTGCCGCCCTTCACGTGCGGCGTTGCCGCCGTCATCGTCTCGAAGCTGTACTGGATCTGACCGCCCATCAGGTCGGTGAGCAAGGGACCGCTGCCCTTGTACGGAATGTGCAGCGCGTCGACCTTGGCGCGCAGCTTGAACATCTCGAGCGCCAGATGCTGCGCCGACCCCGCGCCCGCCGACCCGAAGGTGACGCGCCCGGGCTGTGCCTTGCACAGCGCGACGACGTCCTTGACCGTCTTCGCGGGCTGGTCGGGGTTGCAGATGAGCAGGTTCGGCGTCACGCCGACGAGCACGATCGGAACGAAGTCGCGCTCGGCGTTGTAGCGCAGCTTCGGCTGCAGGTTCGGCGCGAGCGCATGGCTGTTGATGTGGGCCATGAGCAGCACGCTGCCGTCGCTCGGCTGCTGCGACACGTACTCGGCCGCGAGCACGCCGGCGACGCCGGCCTTGTTCTCGACGATCACCTGCTGATTCCACAGGGCGCCGACCTTGAGGCCGACGACCCGCGCCAGCGCGTCGGTGCCTCCGCCCGGCGGGAAGCCGACGATGATGCGCACCGGCCCCTTCGGCCAGGTCTGCGCGCGCAGTCGAGGCGCGCCGAGCACGGCGGCCGCGCCGGCAGCGGCCTTGAGTACAGATCGTCGTTGCATGGGGTATTCCTCCGGTTCGGTGCGCGTCAGGCCGCCGCCTCCACATGCTCCTGGGCTCGATGCGAAGCAAAGAAATCCATCGCCGCCAGGACGCCGCTGCCGGCGAGTGCGATTCCGCCCAGCTTCAACCCCATCTCGACGCCGGCGAGCGCGGCCATGAGCGTCAGGTCGTTGCAGTCGCCGAGATGACCGATGCGGAACATCCGGCCCTTCACCTTGCCGAGCCCGGTGCCTAGCGAAAGATCGAAGCGCTCGTGGATGAGCTTTCGCAACGCGTCGGCGTCGACCCCCGCCGGCGTGATCACTCCAGTGAGCACCGGCGAATGGAGCGACGGATCGGCGCACTGGATCGGGAGGCCCCAGGCGCGCACCGCCGTGCGCACGCCGGCGGCCCAGCGCTGGTGCCGCGCGAAAACCGCTTCGAGCCCCTGCTCGAGGATCATGTCGAGCGATTCCGAGAGGCCATAGAGCAGGTTCGTGTTCGGCGTATACGGCCAGTAGCCGCCCTTGTTCATCTCGACGATCTCGTCCCAGGCCCAATAGGCTTTGGGCAGCGTCGCCCGCCGCGCCGCCTCGAGGGAGCGCGGCGACAGGGCGTTGAAGGAAATGCCGGGCGGCAGCATTAGCCCTTTCTGCGAGCCGCCGACCGCGACGTCGACTCCCCACTCGTCGTGGCGGTAGTCGGCACACGCCAGGCCCGAGATCGTGTCGACCATGAGCAGCGCCGGGTGCCGCGCGGCGTCGATGGCTCGGCGCACGGCGGCGACGTCGGAGGTGACGCCGGTGGACGTCTCGTTGTGGACGATGCACACCGCCTTGACGGCGTGGCCGGCATCGGCGCGCAGCCTCGCCTCGACGAGCCCGGCATCGACGCCGCGTCGCCAACCCCAGGGCAGCCCGGTTGCCGGGTCGTCGCCGGGAACGGCGAGGAACTCGGGCGCCAGGCCGAGGCGCTGCGCCATCTTGTGCCACAGCGAGGCGAAATGCCCGGTCTCGAACATCAGCACCCGGTCGCCGGGACTGGCGACGTTGACGAGCGCCGCCTCCCACGCGCCGGTGCCCGAGGACGGGTAGACGACGACGGGATGGCGCGTCTGGAACACGCGCTGCAGGCCGGCGAGCACCTTCTTGCCGAGCAGCGCGAACTCCGGCCCGCGATGATCGATGGTCGGCAGGCTGATCGCCCGCAGGATGCGATCAGGCACCGGGCTCGGGCCCGGGATCTGCAGGAAGTGGCGGCCGCTGGGGTGCAGGTCGAGGGCGATCATTGCAAGCTCCAGACAGCCGAGTTTTGCATACAAAAGCAGCTTGTCAAGCTGCGCTTCCTCTTATGATGCGCCCGGCAGCTCGCTGATTTTGCATACAAAACTTCTGCATTCCCTCATGGCCCGCGTCGTCGCGATCCCGCCCAGCGTGCTGCACCAGCAGGCTGGCGCGCGCTTGCGTCGCCTCATCGTCGAGGGGGCGATCGCCCCGGGTGCCAAGCTCAACGAGCGCGAGCTGGCCGAGCGGCTCAAGGTCTCGCGCACGCCGTTGCGCGAGGCGATCCGCATGCTCTCGTCCGAAGGCCTCGTCGACCTGCTGCCGCATCGCGGCGCGGTCGCGGCGGAGCTCCCGCCGCAGGCGATCGCCGACACCTTCGAGGTGATCGCCGGCCTCGAAGGGCAATCGGGCGAGCTGGCGGCAGAGCGGATCACCGAGGCCGAGCTGAGTGAGATCCGCGCCCTCCACTACGAGATGCTTGCCGCGCACGCGCGCCGCGACCTGCCGACCTATTACCGCCTCAACGCCGCGATCCACGACCACATCAACGTCGCCGCCCGCAACCCGGTCCTGACCCGCACCTACCGGACCGTCAACGCGCGCCTGCAGGCGCTGCGCTTTCGCTCCAACTTCGACGAAGCGAAGTGGGCGCGCGCCGTGCGCGAGCACGAGCGGATGATCGAGCTGCTCGACGCGCGCGACGGGGTGCGCCTGCGCAAGCTCATGGCGATGCACCTGGAGCACAAGCGCGATGCCGTCCTCGCCCTGATCGAGAGCGCCACGACCGCCGCCACCGGGGCACGCGCGTGAACGGGCAGCTCGCGCGCCGGCTCGCCGCCGAGACGCGCGGCGAAGTCTTCTTCGACGCCGCCTCGCGCGGCCGCTACGCCACCGATGCGTCGATCTACCAGGTGATGCCGGTCGGCGTCTTCGTGCCGCGCAGCGCCGACGACGTCGCTGCCGCGATCGCGATCGCTCGCGACCTCGGAACGCCCGTACTCT
>DATMGW010000477.1:0-2570 GCA_035555295.1 Caldimonas sp. | reverse complement strand
CGGCGCGGCGCTGGCGCTGACGCTGCTCGAGGGTCAGGCACAGACGATCGACGACGTGAGCGTCGGGCCGCAAGGCAACGACGTGGTGGCGCGGGTCGCGTTCAACGGCACGGTCCGCTTCCTGCAGCAGCAGCCAACAGGCTCGGCGACGCTCTACCGCATTACCTTCGACCTCGTCGCGGCCGACGAGGCCATCGTCAACCAGACCTCGGAAGAATCGAAGCGGGTCGCGGCCGCCGGAGCGACGCCCGAGTTCACCTTGACCTACGCGCCTTCGCGCGGCGGCCGGGTCAGGGAGCTGACGCTGCAGCTGCGCTCGAGGGCCGAAGTGAAGATCCGGCAGGGCCCCTCGTCGCGGGCGATCGACATCGTCTTCGTCGGCCTCGCCCGCAATTTGCCGCCGGTCGCCGCGGCCCGAGCGCCGGTGCCTGCGCCCGTCTCGGACAAGCGCTACGCGGTGACGCTGCAGAGCGTGCCGGTTGCAGACGTCGACAAGCTCCTACCGGTGCCCAGCCGCTTCGCGCGCTACGAAGCTTTCGCGACGAACACGGTGGTCGGTGGCGTCACGATGTCGGAGGTGAATCTCGGCTACTTCGCCACCACGGAGGAAGCCGAGGCCGTGCGAAGGGTGGCGCTGGACCGCTTTCCGCAGGCGACGGTGCTCGACCTCGTCCAGCGGCGCGAAGAGATGCAGCGGTCGGCCGCGGCGGCCGCGATGCCGCCTCCCGCGGTCGCAGTCACTGCGGCCGTCGCTCCAGCAGCGCCGGCTGCACCCACGCCGCCTGCACCCGCGCCGCTCGCACCCACACCCGCGCCGCTCGCGCCGGCTCCGCCAGTCGCCGCCGTCGCACCGCCCGCTCCGGCAACCCCGCCGGCATCGACCACCGTGCAAACGCGGGCGGCCGAACTGATGGCGCGCTCGCGCGAAGCGCTGGCGGCGCACCGGCTCGAGGATGCGATCAACAACCTCAACCAGCTCCTGCTACTGCCGCCGAACAGTTTTTCGCAGGAAGGCCAGGAGCTGATCGGCCTGGCTTGGGAGGGCGCCGGCGATACGCGGCGGGCGCGCGTCGAGTACGAGCTTTACCTGAAGCTCTTCCCCCAGGGCGAAGGCGCGCAGCGTGTCGCGCAGCGGCTGGCCTCGCTCGAGGGCGCTCCGGCGTCATCGGCAGCAGGCGTGGCGAGCGCGGCCGCAGGCACGACGCCGTCGGCCGGTGCCGGCGCACCTTCGTCGGCGCGCGGAAACCGCTTCACCGGCAACATCGCGCAGTACTACTACGGCGGGAAGGCGCGCAGCCAGTCGCTCGTCAATATCGCTGCCGGCATCGACCAGTCGACGCTGACGAAGACGACCGAGTCGGCAATCGTCACGAGCGTCGACCTCGGCGCCCGCTACTCGACGCCCGACGCCGAGACTCGCGCCGTCGTCCGCGGCACGGGTTCGCTCAACCTCGTCGCATCGTCGCACAGCACCAGCCTGCTCAACGCGGCCTACGTCGACTACAAGCGGAGCGAGAGCGGCATCGCGATCCGTGCCGGCCGGCAATCCTCGATCAGCGGCGGGCTGCTCGGCCTGTTCGACGGCGTCTCGACGACCTATCCCGTCGCGTCGGGCTGGAAAGTCGACGTGATGGGCGGCGTGCCGGCCAATCCGCTCGTTTCCGCGCCCTCGGAACGGCTGCTCGCCGCAGTCGTCGAGGCCGACGGACTCTTCGATCGCTGGGGCGGAGACGCGTACGTGATCGACCAGACGACGCAAGGCATCGCCAACCGGCGCGCCATCGGCGCCGAGGCGCGCTACTCCGACGAGCTGTTCTCGATGTACTCGCTGCTCGACTACGACGTCCTGTTCCGCAAGGTCAACGCTGTCTCGTTGCAGGGATCGTTCCAGGCACCGTCGCAAACGACGATCACCCTGCTTCTCGATTCGCGCAAGGCGCCATCGCTGCAGATGACGAATGCGCTCATCAGCTCGGGCGCGGCCTCGCTCAAGGACTTGCTGCAGATGCAAACGCTCGACGAGGTTCGCGCTGCGGCCCTGGCCACCAGCGCGCAAGCCAAGCAGGGTCTGGTCAGCGTCTCCCGACCGATCAGCGCGAAGTGGCAGCTGACGGCCGATCTGCGCTACAGCTCGGTCGGCGCCTTGCCCGCCGTGGGCAATTTCGAGGCGACGCCGGCCACCGGCGCGCAGTACGGCGCCACGTTGCAGATGACCGGCTCGAACCTCTATTCGTCGCGCGACATCAACAACTTCAACCTGAGCGTGCTGTCGACGCCCTTCTTCAAGGGAAGCCAGCTGTCGTTCAACAATCTGACCGGACTGCGCGACAACGACATCACGCTCGAGCCATCGCTGCGCTTCTACACGCAGCGCGACAACCAGGGCGTCAAGCTGAACCGGATTTCGCCGGGGCTGCGCGGGTCCTATCGCTTGTCGCCGCGCGGCAGCGTTCTCGGCGAGAGTCTCGTCGAGCATTCGAAGACCGACGGCCCGGTCAACAAGGACACGACGAACTCGATCTTCTTCTACCTCGGCTACCGGTATGAACTGTTCTGAGGTGAGCCAATGA
>DATMGW010000476.1:0-2623 GCA_035555295.1 Caldimonas sp. | reverse complement strand
TGTCGTGAACTGGATCGGCTGCGGCGTCAGGTCTTGGCCGGCACGTTTGCACCCGGCCTCCACACCTGGCCGATGGAGACGCTCTTCAGGCGCTTCTGCCGGCCGTACCAGAGGTTGACGAGGCCGCGCGAGAACATCACGGCCGAGAACATCGAGGTGATGATGCCCAGGCAGTGGACGATCGCAAAGCCGCGAATCGGCCCGGAGCCGAAGGCGAGCAGGGCCAGGCCGGCGATCAGCGTCGTCACGTTCGAGTCGAGGATGGTCGCGAAGGCGCGCTCGTAGCCGGTGTTGATCGCCGCCTGCGGCGCGGCGCCGCCGCGCAGCTCTTCGCGCACCCGCTCGTTGATCAGCACGTTGGCGTCGATTGCCATGCCGAGCGCCAGCGCGACGGCGGCGATGCCGGGCAGCGTCAAGGTCGCCTGCAGCATCGACAGCACGGCGACGAGCAGCAGCAGGTTGAAGGCGAGCGCCAGCGTCGAGATCACGCCGAACAGCAGGTAGTAGACGCACATGAACGTGGCGATCGCGGCAAAGCCGTAGAGGACGCTGTCGAAGCCCTTGGCGATGTTCTCGGCGCCCAGGCTCGGGCCGATCGTCCGCTCCTCGATGATCTCCATCGGCGCGGCGAGCGAGCCGGCGCGCAGCAGGAGCGCCGTGTCGTTCGCCTCGGACGTCGTCATGCTGCCGGAGATCTGGAAGCGGTTGCCGAGCTCGCCGCGGATCACCGGCGCCGTCACCACCTCGCCCTTGCCCTTCTCGAAGAGCAGGATCGCCATCCGCTTGCCGATGTTCTCGCGCGAGACGTCGCGCATGATCCGCGCGCCCTTGGCGTCGACGGTCAGGTGCACGGCCGGCTGGTGGTTCTCGTCGAAGCCCGGCTGCGCGTCGGTCAGGCTCTCGCCGGTCAGGATGACCTGGCGCCTGACGACGATCGGCGTCCCGCGCCGCTCGACGTAGCGCTCGTCGCCGAAGGGCACCGGCCCGACGCCGGTCTCGGCGGCACGCGCCTCGCTGCCGTCGTCGACCATGCGCATCTCGAGCGTCGCCGTGCGGCCGATGATGTCCTTCGCCTTGGCCGTGTCCTGCACGCCCGGCAGCTGCACGACCACGCGGTCGGCGCCCTGCTGCTGGATCACCGGCTCGGCGACGCCGAGCTCGTTGACGCGGTTGTGCAGCGTCGTGATGTTCTGCGTGATCGCCGCCGTCTGCACGCGCTTGGCGGCGTCGGCCTTGAGGTTGCCGGTCAGGATGAAATCGGTCCCGGAGACGCTTTCCAGCCAGTCGAGGTCGGGCAGCTGGTCGAGGAGCAGGGTGCGCGCCGCGACCAGCGTGTCATGGTCGCGAAAGCGGATCACGACCGAGTTGGCGTCGCGGCTGATGCCGGCGTGGCGGATGTTCTTGTCGCGCAGCAGCGTGCGCGCGTCGCCGGCGACCGAATCGGCCTTCTTCGTCAGCGCCGCCTTCATGTCGACCTGCATCAGGAAATGGACGCCGCCGCGCAGGTCGAGGCCCAGGTACATCGGCAGCGCGTGCAGCGCGGTGAGCCACTTCGGCGAGCGCGACAGCAGGTTCAGCGCGACGATGTAGCTCGGGTCGTTCGGGTCGGGGTTCAGCGCCGCGCCGAGCGCGTCCTTGGCCTTGCGCTGCGCGTCGAGATCGCCGAATCGCGCCTTCACCGAGTTGCCGTCGAACTGGACGAAATCGGGCTTGAGCGCCGCCTTGTCGAGGATCTGCTGGACCGTGCCGGCGAGCGACGCGTCGACCTTGAGCGTCACCTTGCCGCTCGAGATCTGCACCGCCGGCGCTTCGCCGAAGAAGTTCGGCAGCGTGTAGACGATGCCGACGAGAAGCGCGACGACGAGGAGCGCGTACTTCCAGGCCGGATATCGGTTCAAGCGCGGCTCCGCTCGGTCTTTCTGCGTCGTCGTCCGTTCACTTGACGGTGCCCTTGGGCATGACCTGTACGACCGCCGAGCGCTGCACCTGGATCTCGACGCCGTTGGCGATCTCGATGGCGAGGAACGACTCGCCCATCCGCGAGACCTTGCCGAGGACGCCGCCCGAGGTGACGACCTCGTCGCCCTTGGCGAGCGCGTCGATCATCGCCTTGTGCTCCTTCTGCCGCTTCATCTGCGGCCGGATCATCACGAAATAGAGGACGACGAACATCAGCACCAGCGGCAGCATGCCGCCGATCCCGCCGAACATCGAGTCGGAACCGGCGGCCGGAGCGGCCTGGGCAAAGGCTTCGGAAATGAACACGGGGCAATCCTCTCGGAGCGGGCGCGGGGCGGCGCCGGCAAAACCTGTCGATTGTAGAGGGGGCGGGCCGCCTCAGGCCCGGCTCGCCGCCGCGCATGCGCGAGGCAGGCCGGCGGGTCGCGCGGGCGCCGCGAGGCGCGCCGGGACGAGGCGCAGCAAGGTGATTTCCGACGGCGCGCCGAAGCGCTTCGGCGGCCCCCAGTAGCCGGTGCCGCGGCTGGTGTAGACCCACATCCGGCGCCAGCGCTTCAGGCCGGCCGTGAACGGCTGCTGCAACCGCACGAACAGGTTCCAGGGCAGGAACTGGCCGCCGTGGGTGTGCCCGGACAGCTGCAGGTCGAACCCCGCCGCCTCGGCG
>DATMGW010000475.1:0-4674 GCA_035555295.1 Caldimonas sp. | reverse complement strand
CCTCAGCGACACGACCTTCAACAACGCGCTGACGAACCTCCCGCAGCTGACCAAGGCGCTGTCCAACGTCGACGCGACGAATGCGACGAACAACGGCTTCGGCAAGCGCTTTTCGGACTGGACCGGCTCGCTCCTGTCGTTCGGCGGCACGCTCCCCGGCAAGACGGCGTCGATCCAGTCGAGCATCACGTCGAACCAGAAGGACCAGGACGCGATGAACGCCCGCCTGGCGCAAACCAAGGCGCGGCTGCAGGCGCAGTACACGGCACTCGACGCGACGATGTCGCAGGCGAACGCCCTGGCCGCGTTCGTGACACAGCAGTTCTACTCGAAGTCGAGCTTCAACTCGACCGGCAACTCGAACTCGAACTGATCGCCGGGCCGGCCGCCGGGCGGGCCGGGGCAGCCACGCCGTGGCCGCGCCCCCACCGGCCGTCCCCGCGCGGCGGCGCGGCCGCAGCAGCGCCGCCGCCGGTCGTCTCGGCGTTTCCAATGCTGACGAATGCCCTGCCAAAACGGGCGATCGACGCCGTAAAGATTCGACGACGAGCGTCGATAAACATGGCAGAGACGAGAGGTGATCGCATGTTCAGCAGCCCGCTTCAGCCCGGCAAGCGCCCCACGGTGCTCGGTCTGTACCGCAATGTCAGCGCCACGACCGGAGTCGAAGGCGCCAGCGCACACAAGCTCGTCAGCCTGCTGTACCACGCGGTCAGCGGCGAGATCGCGGCGGCGCGCGGCGCGTTGCAGCGGCGCGACGTGGTCGAAAAGGGACGTGCCATCGGTCACGCCGTGCGCATCCTCGAAGAAGGCCTGATCGCTCCGCTGGACATGGAACGCGGCGGCGCGATCGCCACCAACCTGCGCGACATCTACCAGTACATGGTCTACCGACTGACCATGGGCAACCTTCACCACGACGACGCAGCGCTCGCCGATTGCGCCGGCCTGGCGCGCTCTCTCGGCGACAGCTGGGACGCGATCACGCCGCAGGTCGACGCGCCGGCTCAGGCGGCGGCATGACGCGACTCCAACACCCGGAAACCATCATGAACTCCGTGCTCCTGAACTACTACGAGGCGATCGAGAAGGCGAGCCAGGACATGCTCGAAGCCGCCCGCGTCGGCAACTGGGATCACGTCGTCAAGCTCGAGGGCGCCTGCGCCCTGCTCATCGCGCAACTGAAGAACACCGCCGCCGAGCGGCCGCTGCAGGCCGACGAGGCGCAATTGAAGTCGCGCATCATGCAGCGCATACTCATCAACGACGCGGAGATCCGTCAGCTCGCCGAGCCCTGGCTCGACGACCTCGACGAGATCCTCGCGGGACGCCCGAAGACCATTCACTGACCGGACGCGGCCGCCCTCCCACGACCGCCCCTGCGCCACGAGGCCCGCGATGGAAACGAGACCTGCCCCGCTCGACGGCATGAGTCAAGACGACGGACTCGACGAGTTCCGCGTCTCGGCGCCGCGCGAGATCCAGACGCTGCTCAAGCAATTGCTTGACGGCTCGGTCCTGCTCAACCTCAACGCCAGCGACGGCAGCGTCTTCACGAGCGCGATCTGGACGATCGACGTCGACCGCGGCACGATCGGCTTCAACGCCGACCCGGCCGATCCGGCGATGCAGGCACTCCTCGAGTGCGAAGAGGTCGTGGTCGTCGGCTACCTCGACAGCGTCAAGCTGCAGTTCGACGTACACGACCTCGTCCTCGTGCACGGCAACCGGGCCAGCGTGCTGAGCTGCCGGGGGCCGCGCGAGATCTATCGCTTCCAGCGGCGCAACGCCTTTCGCGTTCGCCCGCTCATGCGCAGCGCGCCGGTGGCGCGGCTGCGCCACCCCGACATGCCCGACATGGAGTTCGCGCTGCGCGTGATCGACATCTCGATCGGCGGCTGCGGCCTGTTCCTGCCGGTCGACGTGCCGACGATGAACTCGGGCGTGCTCCTGAGCGACGTGCGGATCGAGCTCGATGCCGACACCAAGCTCGAGGTGAGCATGCGCCTGCAGCACATCACGGCGATCAACGCCGAGGCGAAGGGGGTTCGACTGGGGTTCGAGTTCAAGAGGGTCGGCGGGGACTCGCTGCGGGCGCTGCAGCGCTTTATTGATCTCACGCAGAAGCGCGGAAAGCTGATGGCGCTCAACTAGGCGAAAGCGGACTTTCAGTCCGCTTTCGCCACGGTCGATCGAGCGAGCAGCCGCCCCGCGGGGGCGGCCGTCGCTCATCTCCCTTCTTTGCGGCGGATGCCGCGGGAGTCGGGGCTCGCGTAGAGTGGCGCTCCCGATATCGCCGGGAGGCTCTCATGAGGTCACTTGCTCTGGCGGCGGTCGCGGCGCTCGGGTTTTCGCTGGGCGCATTCGCCGCCGACGAAGCGCCGCGCGCCGACGCAGCGCTCGAGATCAACGGCAAGACGATCCGCCTGACGAACGCCCTCGTCGTGCAGAGTGGCAACGAAGAAGGGCTCGACGACGCAGCGCACCTGCTCGTGTTCCTTTCCGACAAGCCGATGCCCCTGCAGGTTGCCGTCGGTGCGACGACGCTGCGCGCACAAGCCTGGGCGCGCGCCAACAACGTCAGCGCCGTCGTCCTGCGCGGCGACCCGGCCGGCAAGAGCGCGGCGGGAACGGCGAGCGTCCTCGCCGCACCGGGGCTCGAGCCCGGCGGCTTCGCGTCGCTCGCGAACACGCAAGGCTTCAGCGCGCTGCGCGTCGCCGCCGGTCGCGCCTCGGGCACGGTCTCGTTCGGCGCCAGCTCGACGCTCGTCAAGGGCAGCTTCGACGCGCCGATCTCGGCCGTGCCGATCACCCAGGACCTGAAGGACAGGGAAGCCGCCGAGAGCGCGCCGGCCAAGGCCTACGTCGCCTACATGGCTGCGCTCAGGAAGGGCGACCTGAAGGAAGCGGGACGGCACGCGACGGCAGCGCGCATCAAGCAGGTCGAAGACTTCCGCGCGCAGGCCGGCGAGATGTTCAAGAACATGAGCAAGGAGATCCCCGACAGCGCGAGCCTGGCCAAGTCGGTGCGTCGCGTCGTCGTCCGCGGCAACCTCGCCTCCGTCGTCCTCGCGAGCAAGGAAGTCAACGAGCTCGTCCGCGAAGGCGACGACTGGAAGATCGACTGACGCGGCGTCGCGACGCGGTAAGCGCGTTCGAAGGGACGGCAAAGGCCGGCGATCGATTCAGCGACAGGTCGTGGACCGACCCGCATCCGATCCGGCGCCCGCCGGGGCCGGCCGGTACTCGGCGTCGAACGACGCCGTCCAGCTGTCGCCGCCGTCGCGCGAGATCTCGATGCGCTGCTGCACGGTTCCGTTCGCAGCGGGCCGCAGCGTCGTCCGGTCGAGGATGCGCCGCCCGTCGGGCAGGGCGATCTCGCCCTGGAAGCGCACGCCGCCATCGGCGAATCGTGCGACGAGTCGCTTCTCCTTCAGGCCGCCGGGGAGCAGCGCCCGGTCGGTGACCCAGACCTGTTTCCAGATCTTGTCGCTCGCCGAGTAGTAGAAGAGGCTCGAGCCCTGCGATCCGTCGCTCGCCGTCCACTCCTCGGTGACGGCGCAGCCGCCGAGGACCTTGCTGATGCGGTCGCGGCCGGCGCGCGCGCCCTGGGCGCAGACGTCCCAGGTACCGATCCAGAAGTCAAGCCGCGCCAGCTCGGGCTCTGCGGCGCACGTGGCCGGATCTGCGGCGTGTGCCAGCGCCGAGAGCACAAGCGTAGGTGCCATGCGCCTTCGCGAGCTCACTTGCGCCGTACGTACTTGCCATCGAACTGCACCGTCCAGGTCTTGCCCGAATCGGTCGACGATTCCCAGAGCTGGCGTACGCTGCCGTCGTCGTCGGGCGTCCAGGCGATTCGCTGCTGCAACGTCCCGCCGCCCGGTGCGGGCGCTTGCGACGACATGACCATGCGCTTGTCGACCAGGCCGCCGGCGATCACGAGGAGGCTGCCGCTGCTGTCGACCCAGGTCTGGTGCCAGCGCTTGTCGTCGCGGTCGTAGATGTTGAGGCTCTTGCCGCTGAATCCGCCGCGGCCGCTCCAGTTCTCGAGCAAGGCGCAGCCGTTGGCGATCGGCTCGATCCGGTTCTCGCCCACTTTCTGGCCATTCGGCTGGAAGACCTCCCAATCGCCGATCCAGAAATCGAATTGGCGATGCTCGTCCGCCAGGCACGCCGGCGGCGGCAATGCCGGCGCCGACGCCGCAGGTGCGGTCTGCGCCCACGCGCCCGACATCGACAGCGCAGCCGCCGCGAGCATCGGCACGACGCGTTTCGCGCCGGCCGCGGAGTTCGTCTTCTTCATGCTCGGCCCTTCGGGAACACCTTGAAGCGTAGGGCGCAAGGAGGCCCAGGCCGAAGCAGAAATTGCTCAAATCGGGCCCGCCCGCGCGCAGCCCCGCTCGCAGCGACGCGGCGTCCGGCGCAAAGGCGCGACGGGCGCTCAGGCGATGCGGCCGAGGGCGCGGCGCAGGCTCGAGCGGCTGCCGAATCCCGTCTGCACGGCGATCGTTTCGGCGTCGACGATGCCTGCGCGCATCAATCGGCGTGCCGCCGCGGCGCGGCGCTGTATCAGATACGCGTGCGGCGTCACGCCGTAGAACGAGCGAAAGCAGCGGACGAAGTGAAAGCGCGAGAGGCAGGCGACCCGCGCCATGTCGTCGAGGCCGATCGGCT
>DATMGW010000474.1:0-2471 GCA_035555295.1 Caldimonas sp. | reverse complement strand
CGCGTGACGCAGCCGAGCCGGCCGCCGCTCGCGGCGACGAGGTCGGCGAGCTCGCGGCCTTCGTCGCCGAGGAAGATGTCGAGGGGAGCGATCGACGAGGCCTGCAGCTCGATGCGCCCGGCCCAGCGTTCGCGCAGCTCGCGAAACACCGGAAACGAGATCGACGCCTGCGGCGCGAGCGAATCGAGGTGGGTGCGGATCGCGACCACGCCGCGGGCGTACGCGGCGGCGAGGCCGAACTCCATGCGCCGGCGCACGTCTTCTGCGTTCCAGCGCGCCTTGCGGTCCTGCGCCGTCGCCAGCACCGCGCCCGGCACGTCGCCGGTCGGGTTCTGCTGGCGCGGCCAGATGTGGCCCTTGTCGAGGTGCGTATGGCAATCGACCATTCCCGGCAGGACGATCGCCGCGTCGAGATCGGGACCGAGCGCGGCCGGCAGCGTTCCGGCGGGTTCGATCGCGGCGATGCGGCCGGCGTCGACGAGCAGGTCGATCGCGCAGAGCGCATCGTCGCCGGGCACCGGGACGTCGGCGCGCACCAGACAGCGCGGCGCGTGCAGGTTGCGCAGGGCGAAGCGCGGGCCGGTGGGCGGCGTGAAGAAGGCAAGGGTCATGAAGAGCTGCGCTCTCGCGCGGCGAGGCGCTGCCGCATTGTCGGCTCAGAACCTGCCCGCCAAAAAGGCCGATAGGTTCTCAGCGCCGCGCCACCAGATCGATCTCGACGCGGGCGCCGCGGGCGAGTCCCGAAACCCCGATGCAGGTGCGAGCCGGACGCTTGCCGGGCGGGAAGTAGCTCGCATAGACCGCGTTCATGGCGGCGTAGTCGGCGTCGAAATGGGTCAGGAAAATGCGCACCGAGACGACGTCGCCGAGGCCGAGCCCGCAACCCCGCAGCACGGTCTCGAGATTCGTCATCACCTGTCTCGTCTGTGCCTCGATGCCGGCAGGATAGGGCTCGTCGATCGAGGTTCCGGAAAACGGCATCTGCCCGGTGACGAAGACCCAGCCGTCGGCCTCGACGGCGTGGCTGAACGGCGCGACCGGGTCGGGCGCGCCGGCGACCATGTGGAAGATCGGCGCCATGGCAGCAGCCTTCGCAAGCATCCCGCCTGGCGCGACGTCGTTCTTCAGTTGCTCTGCGACAGCTGCTCCAGGATCGCCGGGTTCTCCAGCGTCGACGTATCCTGCGTGATCGCCTCGCCGTTGGCGACCGAGCGCAACAGGCGGCGCATGATCTTGCCGCTGCGCGTCTTCGGCAGGTTGTCGCCGAAGCGGATGTCCTTCGGCTTGGCGATCGGCCCGATCTCCTTGGCGACCCAGTCGCGCAGCTCCTTGGCGATGGCCTTGGCTTCCTCCCCGGTCGGCCGCGAGCGCTTCAGGACGACGAAGGCGCAGATCGCCTCGCCGGTCGTCTCGTCGGGCCGGCCGACGACGGCGGCCTCGGCGACGAGCGTCGTGTGCGCGACGAGCGCCGACTCGATCTCCATCGTTCCCATGCGGTGTCCGCTGACGTTGAGGACGTCGTCGATCCGGCCGGTGATCGTGAAGTAGCCGGTCTTCTCGTCGCGGATCGCACCGTCACCGGCGAGGTAGTACTTGCCCTGGAACTCCTCCGGGTAGTAGCTGCGCTGGTAGCGATCGGGGTCGCCCCAGATCGTCCGGATCATTCCCGGCCAGGGCTTGCGGACGACGAGGATGCCGCCCTTGCCGTTCGGCAGCTCGTGCCCCTGCTCGTCGACGACCGCCGCATCGATGCCGGGGAACGGCAGCGTGCACGAACCCGGGACGAGCGGCGTCGCGCCGGGCAGCGGCGTGATCATGTGGCCCCCGGTCTCGGTCTGCCAGAAAGTATCGATGACAGGGCAGCGGCCGCCGCCGATATGCTTGTGGTACCACTCCCAGGCGGCCGGGTTGATCGGCTCGCCGACCGTGCCGAGGATGCGCAGGCTCGACAGGTCGTAGTTCTTCGGGTGCGCCTTCTCGTTGCCCTCGGCTGCCTTGATGAGCGAGCGGATCGCCGTCGGCGCCGTATAGAAGATCGAGACCTTGTGCTTCTCGATCATCTTCCAGAAGCGGCCGGCGTCAGGATAGGTCGGGATGCCCTCGAAGACGATCTCCGTGCCGCCGAGCGCGAGCGGACCGTAGGCGATGTAGGTGTGACCGGTGACCCAGCCGATGTCGGCCGTACACCAGAACGTGTCGTCGGGCTTGAGGTCGAAGGTCCACTTGGTCGTCAGTGCGGCAAACAGAAGGTAGCCACCGGTCGAGTGCTGCACGCCCTTCGGCTTGCCCGTCGAGCCCGAGGTGTAGAGGAGAAACAGCGGATGCTCGGCGCCGACCCATTCGGGCTCGCAGGTCGCAGGCTCCTTGGCGACCAGCTCGTGCAGCCACTTGTCGCGAGGCGCAGTGAACATGACCGTACCGCCGGTCCGCCGGTAGACGAAGACATCACGCACGGCGTGGCCCGGGACGGA
>DATMGW010000473.1:0-8817 GCA_035555295.1 Caldimonas sp. | reverse complement strand
GAATCTATCCTCCACTCCGACTTACGACGTAAGTCCAAGCGCGAAAGGAGGGCTTCCGTGGAAACCACCGACCTGATCGGCCTGCTCGTCCCCATCACTTACCTGGTCACGCTCGCGATCGAGTGGCGCTGGCCGGCGCGTTCCTTCCCGGAGCGGCGCGGCTGGCGCTGGGTCGGCATCGCTTTCCTCGTCCTGCTCGGCACCGTCTCGACGGTCGTTCCCCTGGCCACCCCGGGCGACTGGCTGCAGGCGCACCGCTGGATCGACGGCACGCCGCTCGGCGTTGTCGGCGGCACGATCACCGGCTTCGTCGTCCTCTCCGGACTGGCGTACGCCTGGCACCGGCTCTCGCACGCCTGGAGCCCGCTCTGGCGCACCAGCCACCAGATCCACCACAGCCCGCAGCGCATCGACATCAGCGGCTCGACGCTGTTTCACCCGGTCGAGATGGTCGTCCAGGTGTCGATGCAGCTCTTCGTCACCGTGATCGTGCTCGGGCTCGATCCGCTGGCCGCGGCGCTGGTCGGCTACGTCGCCGCCTTCTACGGCCTGTTCCAGCACTGGAACGTGACGACGCCGCGCTGGCTCGGCGTGCTCATCCAGCGCCCAGAATCGCATTGCGAGCACCACCGGCTCGGCGTCCACGCCAGCAACTATGGCGACCTGCCGATCTGGGACATGCTGTTCGGCACCTTCCGCAACCCGGCCCGCTTCGAAGGGGCTTGCGGCTTCGAATCGCCGGCTGCCCGGCGGATGCTTGCGATGCTCGCCTGGCAGGACGTCAACTCGCCGAGTTACGGCGGCGGCAGCCGCGGCGCAGCGCCGCAGACCTGAGGAGGCGCCGCACCAGGCGTCGCGGCGGCGCCCGAGAGGACTTGCGCAGCGCATACCCGAGCGCTCCCTGCAACAATCGCGGCGATGGACGCTTCGTCGTATCGCCCGCTCGGCCGGTCCGGGCTTCGCGTCTCGCCGATCTGCCTCGGCGGCAACGTCTTCGGCTGGACGGTCGACGAGTCGATGTCGTTTCGCCTCCTCGACGCCTGGGTCGACGCCGGAATGAACTTCGTCGACACCGCCGACGTGTATTCGCGCTGGGTACCGGGACACGCCGGCGGCGAGTCGGAAACGATCATCGGCAAGTGGCTGCGCAAGAGCGGCAAGCGCGATCGCATCGTCCTGGCGACCAAGGTCGGAAAGCCCATGGGCGAAGGCGAATCGGGTTTGTCGAAGGCCTACATCAAGCGCGCCGTCGAAGCCTCGCTGCGACGCCTGCAGACCGACGCGATCGACCTCTGCCAATCGCATGAGGACGACCGCGCCACGCCGCTCGAAGAGACGCTCGGTGCGTTCGCCGAGCTCATCGACGAAGGCAAGGTGCGGGCGATCGGCGCTTCGAACTACGCGGCCGATCGGCTCGCCGAGGCGCTCGCCGTCAGCGCTGCGAACGGCTGGCCGCGCTACGAGTCGCTGCAACCGCTCTACAACCTCGTCGAGCGCGCCGCCTACGAGGACGCGCTCGAGGCGGTCTGCGTCGGAAACGGCCTCGGCGTGCTCAACTACTACGCGCTGGCGAGCGGCTTTCTGACAGGCAAGTACCGCAGCAGCGCCGACCTCGGCAAGAGCGTGCGCGGCGGCGGCGCGACGAAATATCTGAACGGGCACGGCCTGGCCGTCCTCGGCGCGCTCGACGCTATCGCCGCGACGCTCGGCGCGACGCCTGCGCAGGTGGCCCTCGCCTGGCAGATGGCGCGGCCGAGCATCACCGCGCCGATCGCCAGCGCGACTTCGCTGGCGCAGCTCGACGAGCTCGTCGGCGCGGCGCGGCTGGTCCTCGACACGCCGTCGCGACAGACGATCGATCGCGTCAGCCGCGAGGCCTGGGCATGACGACGGCGCCGGCGCGGCCGCCGCTGTCGATGCTGCAGGTGCTCGTCTGCGGCGCCGCGATCGTCACGCTCTCGATGGGAATCCGGCACGGCTTCGGCCTGTGGTTGCAACCGGTGACGACGACGCGCGGCTGGAGCCGCGAGACCTTCGCGATCGCCCTGGCCGTGCAGAACCTCGCCTGGGGCCTGGCCGGGCCGATCGCCGGCGTGATCGCCGATCGCTGCGGCGCGTTTCGCGTCCTCGTCGTCGGCAGCGTGCTGTACGCGCTCGGCCTCGTCGTCATGGGGCTGGCGACGAGCGGCCTCGGCTTTCTCGGCGGCGCGGGCCTGCTCATCGGCATCGCCCAATCGGGAACGACATACGCCGTCGTCTACGGCGTCATCGGTCGCAACGTCGTCGCGGAAAAACGCAGCTGGGCGATGGGCGTGGCGGCGGCGGCCGGCTCCTTCGGCCAATTTCTCATGGTGCCGATCGAAGGCGGCCTGATTGGCGGCATCGGCTGGCAGAACGCCCTGTACGTTCTCGGCGCGGCGGCGCTCGTCATCGCCCCGCTCGCCTTCGGCTTGCGCGAGCCGGATCGCCGCGGCGTCGCCTCGCCGGGGGCCACGCAAAGCGTCGGCGCGGCGCTGCGTGAGGCGCTCGGCGACCGCAGCTTCCAGTTGCTCACCGCCGGCTACTTCGTCTGCGGCTTCCAGGTCGTCTTCATCGGCGTGCACATGCCGAGCTACCTGAGGGACCACGGCCTGACGCCCGGCGTCGCGACGACCGCGCTCGCCCTGATCGGCCTGTTCAACGTCGCAGGCACGTACGTCGCCGGCTCGCTCGGCGGACGGCTGCCGAAGAAATATCTGCTCTCGACGATCTACGCGCTGCGTTCGCTCGTGATCGTCGTCTTCCTCGCCGTGCCGCTGTCGCCGGCGAGCGTCTACGCCTTCGCGTCCGCGATCGGCTTCCTGTGGCTGTCGACCGTGCCGCTCACGACCGGGCTCGTCGCCGAGATCTTCGGTGTTCGCTATCTGTCGATGCTCGGCGGCTTCGTCTTCCTGAGCCATCAGGTCGGCAGCTTCCTGGGCGTCTGGCTCGGTGGCCGCCTCTACGACATGACGGGCAGCTACGACCTCGTCTGGTGGATCGCGGTCGCGCTCGGCATCTTCGCGGCGATCGTCAATCTGCCGATCCGCGAGCGCGCGCTCCTTCGACCGGCGGCCGCGTGATGAAGATCGGCCGTTTCGGCACGATGCTGCTCTGGGTCGCTGCCGCCGTTGCGCTGGCGGCAGGCTTCGCCGCCTATCGACGCCCGGCCCTGATGGTCGACCTCGCCAACCAGCTGTGGAACTGCTTCTAGGCGAGCCGTCGCCCTGGCTCGTTCGCTGGGCAAACCTCGTTGCGCCGGGCGGTCGCGTCCTCGACCTGGCCGCCGGTTCCGGGCGACACTGCCGCTGGCTGGCGGCGCGCGGCCACGCGATGACGGCGGTCGACCGCGATGCCGCCGCGATGGCTGCGCTGGGCGACGTCGCCGAGACCATCGTCGCCGACCTCGAGGCCGGTGCATGGCCCCTGCCAGGACGAAGCTTCGACGCGGTCGTGGTGACGAACTATCTCTGGCGTCCGCTCTTTCCGGCGATCGTCGCAGCGACCGGCCCGGGCGGCGTTCTCATCTACGAGACCTTCGCCACCGGCAACGGCAGCGTCGGCCGCCCTGCCAATCCCGACTTTCTGCTCGCCCCCGGTGAACTTCTCGCGGCGACGCGGGGTCTGCGCACCGTGGCCTACGAAGACGGCTTTCTCGCCGACCCCGACCGATTCGTGCAGCGCATCGTCGCCGTGCGCGAAGTGCCTGCGACGGCACCGGCGCGACATCGGCTCGCGGGGGGGGCGGCAAATGGCGGGTCGCTAGAATCGATCGGTTGAAGGCCCAGCCATGAAACCCATCACCGGCAGCATCGTCGCCCTCGTGACGCCGATGCAAGACGACGGACGCATCGACATCGAGGCGCTGCGCCGCCTCATCGACTGGCACATCGCCGAAGGCACGCAGTGCATCGGCGTCGTCGGCACGACCGGCGAATCGCCGACCGTGAGCGTCGAGGAACACTGCGAGGTGATCCGCGTCGCCGTCGAGCACGTCAAGGGCCGCGTTCCCGTGATGGCCGGCGCCGGTGCCAACTCGACGGCGGAGGCGATCGAGCTGTCGCGCTATGCGATGAAGGTCGGCGCCGATTGCACGCTCTCGGTCGTCCCCTACTACAACAAGCCGTCGCAGGAAGGCATCTACCGGCACTTCCGCGCCATTGCCGAAGCGGTCGACCTGCCGATGGTGCTCTACAACGTGCCCGGACGGACCGTCGCCGACATGGGCGTCGAGACGGCGTTGCGCCTGGCCGAGGTGCCGGGCGTCGTCGGCATCAAGGAGGCGACCGGCGACATCGAGCGCGCCGCCTGGCTGATCAAGCGGGCGCCGCAAGGCTTTTCGATCTACTCGGGCGACGACGGCACCGCGGTCGCGTTGATGCTGCTCGGCGGCCACGGCAGCATCAGCGTCACGGCGAACGTCGCACCGCGGGCGATGCAGGCGCTATGCAGCGCGGCGATCGCCGGCGACGCGCGCGAGGCGGCGCGGATCCAGCTGCAGTTCCTGTCGTTGCACAAGGCACTCTTCGTCGAGCCGAGCCCGGCTCCGACCAAGTGGGCCCTCAGCCGGCTCGGCCGCTGCAAGGCGGCCGTGCGGCTGCCGATCGTGCCGCTCAGCGCCGCCGGACAGCCGGTCGTCGAAGCGGCGCTGCGCGAGGCCGGTCTCACGTGAGGCGGCGCCGCTGCTGAAGCCGCGCATCGAACGAAACGGCGACGCACCCGCGCCGCGGCGCCAGACGGATGAATCGGCACGTATCGACGTGCCATCGACGGAGACTTGCAGAGTGAATTTTCCCCTGAGTTTTGTTCGGCGCGCCGCGACCCTCGCCGGCGTCTGCGTCGCGGTCGCCCTTTGCGGCTGCTCGATGTTCGACAACGTGCTGTCCGGTGACAAGGTCGACTATCGCTCCTCGAGCACGACGCGCACCGCGGGCCTCGAGGTCCCTCCCGACCTGACGCAGCTTTCGCGCGAATCGCGCTACCAACAACCCGCGAGCGGCAGCATCAGCGCCTCGACCTTCCAGAGCGCGGCGGCGGCCCCGGCCGCCGCCAGCGTCGCGCCGGCCATCGCCCCGCAGGCGGTCGGCAACTTCCGCATGCAGCGTCTCGGCAACGAACGCTGGCTGAGCACCAACCTCGCGCCCGAAGACATCTTTCCGCAAGTGCGGGCGTTCTGGAAGGACAACGGCTTCAACCTCACGGAGGATCGATCCGATGTCGGCGTGGTCGAGACCGACTGGGCGGAGAACCGCGCCAAGCTTCCCAACGACTTCGTCCGCAACACCATCGGCAAGGTCTTCGACAACGCCTACTCGACCGGGGAGCTCGACAAGTTCCGCACCCGCGTCGAACGCACGCCGACGGGAAGCGACATCTACGTCAGCCATCGCGGCATGGTCGAGATCTACACCGGGCAACGCCAGGAGGGCACCGTCTGGCAGCCGCGGCCGTCCGACCCGCAGCTCGAAGCCGAGTTTCTCTCGCGCCTGATGGTCAAGCTCGGCGCCAAGGAAGACCAGGCGAAGGCCGTCGTCGCCAGCGCGGCGGGCCCCGCGGGCCCGCCGCGCGCGCGCATGCTCGAGGGCCGGCCCGGGCCGACGCTGCAGGTCGACGACGGTTTCGATCGCGCCTGGCGCCGCGTCGGCATCGCCCTGGACCGCAGCGGCTTCACGGTCGAGGACCGCGATCGCACGCAAGGCCTCTACTTCGTCCGCTACGTCGATCCGGCCTTCGCCGGCAAGGAGGAGCCAAACTTCTTCGTTCGCATGTTGAGCCTCGGTCGCCGCAAGGACGGAGATGCGAACCCGATCAAGTACCGCGTCAAGGTCGCCGCCGAGGGGACGAGCAGCATCGTCACCGTCCTCGATTCGCAGGGCAAGGCCGACAGCGGTGAGAACAGCAAGCGCATCGCCGCCCTGCTCCTCGACGATCTGAAGTGACGCCTCTGACCAAGTCCGCGTGATCCGCTTTCGCAGTCTCGGCAGCGGCAGCAGCGGCAACGCGACGCTGGTCGAGGCGACGAGCGGAATCACGACGACGCGGCTGCTCGTCGACGCCGGGTTCTCGCTGCGCGACCTCGAAGCGCGGCTGGCCGCGGCCGGCCTCGCCTTCGACGATATCGACGCCGTCTACGTCACTCACGAGCACGGCGATCACATCGGCTGCGCCGTCACCCTCGCCGCCCGCTTCGAGCTACCGCTGTGGATGAGCCGCGGTACCTGGCGCGCGATCGGCGAGCCGATCGCGCCGCCCGGGCTTCGCTTCGCTCGCGACGACGAGTGCATCGCCGTCGGCGACCTCGAACTGCGCCCCTTCACCGTCGCGCACGACGCGGCGGAGCCTTTGCAGCTGCGCTGCAGCGACGGCAGCGCCACGCTCGTCATCCTTACCGACCTGGGCTCGATCACGGCGCACATGCTCGACTGCATCGCCGCCTGCGACGCGCTCGTTCTCGAATGCAATCACGATGCGGCGATGCTCGCCGCGTCGAGCTATCCGTCGTCGCTGAAGGCGAGGATCGGCGGGCGCCTGGGGCATCTGAGCAACGCGACGGCGGCCGAAGTGCTCGGGCGCTGCATGAGCCCGCGCCTGCGCCACGTCGTCGCTGCGCACCTGAGCCGCGAGAACAACCGGCCAGAGATGGCGCGCGCCGCGCTCGCCGGGCGCTGGGGCAGCGGCCGGGCCGACATCGTCGTCGCCGATGCCGAGCGCGGCTTCGAGTGGCTCCGGCTCGACTGAGACGAAAGGCGACGCGCACGCAAAAAAGCCGCCCGAAGGCGGCTCTTTCGGTCTCGCACGAAACGCCTTACTTGCCCGAAGCGGCGGTCATCGCCGAAGAAGCAGACATGGCGGCCGACGAGGCAGCGTCCATCGACGCCGAAGCAGCCATCATCGACGACGTGGCGGCGGCGGAAGCATCGGCCATCGGCGCCGGCGTCATCGCCGCGGGAGGCGGCGTCGTGGTCGTCGTGGTGGTCTCTTCCTTCTTGCTGCAAGCGGCGAAGGAAATGGCGGCGGCGAGCGTAACCATCAGCAATGCTGTTTTCATATTTCTCCTCGATTCAGGTGGGTTCGGACAACTTCCGGTCATGCTGGGAACCCTCTTGCGTCGAGGACCCCATCGTTCAAGGACAAGGAAAGCGATGGCATTTCCCGTGCCTAACTGCACATTATAGGCACCTTAAGGGCTTTCCCTAGAGACCGAGCGTGGTCGCCGGAAAGCCCTCGGTCGAGCGTTGCAAAAGCGCGTCAATCGTTTCGCGGCACTCGACGAGATCGGTCGCGTGTCCAGAGACCACGCCGCGATAGCGGACCCGGTCGAGCAGGCGAACCGAGACGAGTCCGGGGACGAAAAGAAGGGTCGGTACCTGGTCGGCCTCGATCTCGTCCACGGTGCGGCATTGGGCGATGTGCGACCAGTTCCGCCGCCACTCGACGAAACGGGACGCCCGCCGCGCCAGCTCGTCGAACGAGTGCGCGATAACGATGAGTTTCCGCCGCGACGAGGCCCATTGCTCCAGCGAGGCGACAACGCCGCGCTCGTTGAGCGGCCAGTCGTCGAAGTGCGGATCGACGAGGCAGACCTCGGCGGCGCCGGTCGCTGCGGCCTGCGCCAGCCCGGCTCGCACGGCGTCGTGAAAGTCCGCTCGCGAAGCGATCGGCGTCGAGGTTTCGCTGCTCATGGAGGACTCCTGATATGGCCCTTCAATGCTACGAGAGCGCAGAGTCGGGCGACGCGCACCAACCAGCCTCGATCCAGCCGACGAGCAGGCTGCGCGCGCGGGCACCCAGGCGGCGTACGTCGGCGGCACCGAGCCGGCGCTCGTCGGCGAGCCCGCGCATCAGTTTGGCATCCTTGCCGCCGGCGCGATACGACTCGCCGTTGACGTAGACGTACTCGTCGTCGTAGAGCATGCGCGAGCGACGATCGAGAGCGACGTCGCCGTCCGCCGGCGCCGCATCGATGCGCTCGAACCAGGTTCCCGGCTTCGGCTCGCTCAGCACTTCGCCCAGGGCGCGGCGGCGCGTCCGCGCCTCGCCCAACGCCTGCCGGATCGCCGCATCGGCAAACGCCTGCAAGGCCGGCGGAATGCGCGCCGGATGCGAAGCGGCCTGCTGCGACGGATCCTTGTAAATCGCACCGCCGCGGCGTTTCGCCTTGCCGATGCCGGCTCCGGCATCGGTGCCCGCGTCGGCGATGCGCTGCAGCGTTGCACCGGCGAGCTCGAGCGCCTGCGGTGCACGAAAGCCGATCGAGCAGGTGATGCAGGGCCCGACCGCCGTCCCCTCGTGGCCCCAGCCGGGGGGCAGATAGAGCAGGTCGCCCGGGCCGACGAGCCATTCGTGGCTCGGCATGAATCCGGCCAGCATCTTCAAGGGCACGCCGTCGCGCAGGCGCGGCCTCGCGACACGACCGACGCGCCAGCGCCGGCGTCCGGCGAGCTGGAGCAGGAAGACGTCGTAGGAGTCGACGTGCGGGCCGACACCACCGCCGTCGCTGGCGAACGAGAGCATCGCGTCGTCGAGGCGCGCGTCGGGGACGAAGCGAAAGCGCGCCAGCAGGCGATGCGCCTCGTCGTCGTGCAGGTCGACGCCCTGGACGAGCAAGGTCCAGCCCGGCTTGCCGAGCGGCGGCAAGGCGCGCCGCGACATCGGTCCGTGCCGCACCGACCAGCGATCGCCCTCGTTGACGACGAGGCGCGACTCGACGTCGTCGCGCGCAGCGAGCTCGAACAGGCGGCGCCGATCGAGTCCCGGCAGCGCCCCGGCGCCCAGCGCGCCGCGAACGAGCAGGGGCTT
>DATMGW010000472.1:0-2014 GCA_035555295.1 Caldimonas sp. | reverse complement strand
AGGTGCTGGGCGCGCTGGTCGACGACGGCATCGTCCGCGTCGAGGCCGGCGTGGCGGTGTGCGACGGCGCGGCGCTGGCCGCCTTCGCCGTGCCCGACTCGATCCAGGGCGCCGTCATCTCGCGCATCGACCGGCTCTCGGCGCGCCAGCAGATGACGCTGAAGAAGGCGAGCGTCGTCGGCCGCAACTTCACCCTCGAAGCGCTGGCGAGCGCCGACGCCGGCGACGTCTCGGCCGGCGCCCTGCAGGACGACATCGAAGCGATCGTGCAGCGCGGCCTGGTCGCCCGGCGTGAGAGCGGCGGCGAGTTCTCGTTCAGCCACGCCCTCGTCCGCGACGCGGTCTACGGCCTCTTGCCCTTCGAGCGTCGGCGCGAGCTCCATGCCGCGCTCGGCGCCTGGTACGAACGGCGCGCCGGCGACGACCCGGCGATGCTCGGCCGCATCGCCAACCACTATGCCGAGGCGCACGATCCGGTGCGGGCACCCCGCGCTCTCGAGAAAGCCGGCCAGCGGGCGCTGCGCAGCGGCGCCAACCGCGAGGCGCAGGCGCTGTTCCGGCGCCTGCTCGAAATCGCCGAGTCGGGCTTCGGCGACGGCGACCCGACGCGCGTCGCCGCGTCGCGCGACGATCTGGCGCGCTGGCAGCAAGGACTGGGCCTGGCCGGCTACGACCTCGGCGATCTCGCCGACTCGTGCCGCTCCCTCGAGGCCGCGGCCGCCCTGCTCGGCGCCGCCGTTCCCTCGCAGCGCGCGGTCCACGCACGGCTCGCGTTCGAGATGATGCGAGCCCTGTTCCACGGCCTGTCGCCCCGGCCGAAAGTGCTGCGCAACGCCACGCCGCGCGACCGCCAGATCGCCCGCGTGCTGCTCGTGCTGTCGCGCATCTATCACCTCTCGCAAAAGCGCAACCTGACGCTCTACGCGATGATGAGCCGCTTCAACCGGATCGACCGCTGCGAGCCGGTCCCCGAGCAGATGCCGGCCATCGCGGGCGTGATGTACCTCGTCATGATGATCGGCCGCAACGGCGTTGCCGATCGCCTCGCCGCCCGCATCGCCCTGATCCATCGCCGCCTGCAGCAGCCGCTCGAGTACGCCGACGCGAGCTACATCGCCGCCCTCGCCTACCTGATCCAGGGACGCTGGGAAGACTGCGAGCGCACCGCCGCCGAAGCCGAGCAGATCTTCGCCCGGCTCGGCGAGCGCCAGTCGCGCCTGTCGGTCATCGCCGTCCTCGCCAATGCGGCCGAGCTGCGCGGCGACCTGCCGCGGTCCTGGGAGCTGTCGTCGTCGCTGCTCGCGCTGGCCGAAGACAGCGGCGACCAGCTGAACACATGCTGGGCCGCCGGCGGGCTGGCGACCGTGGCGATCCGCCAGGGCCGCATCGAGGTCGCGAAGGAGTGGGCCGAGACCGCGGTGACGATCGCCCGCTCGATTGGCGAATCAGTGTCGTACCTGTCGAACCGCGGCCTGCTCGCCATGATCGCCCTCGAGACCGGCGATGTCGAAGGCGCGCGCGCCCTCGTCGACGAAGGCGTCGCGCTGCTCGACGAGCTGCCGCGCTTCGCGACCGCGCACCACGTGCTGTATGGCCTCGAGACCTTCTCGGAGGCGATCCTCCTGCTCTGGGAGCGCGAGGCGCCGGAGCCGGGCTCGCTCGCCTGGAAGGAGCATGCGAGCCGGGCCGCGCTCGGCATCTCGCGCATGAAGGGCTACGCGCAGAGCTTTGCGATCGGCTCGCCTGCCGCCGCAAACCGGCAGGCGCTGGGGCACTGGCTGCATGGCCGCCGCGCCAAGGCGATCGCCGCCTGGAAGCACGCGATCGGCGAAGCCGAGCGCCTGCGCATCCCCTACGAGTGCGGCAAGGCGCACCTCGAGCTGGCGCGGCACCTGCCGCTCGGCGCGGCCGAACGACGCAGCCAGGCCGAGGCCGGAGCAGCGCTGTTCGAGCGGATCGGCGCGTCGCGCGGACTCAGCCGTTGTCTGGCTGCGGGACAGCTGGCGCCGGCGCC
>DATMGW010000471.1:0-10778 GCA_035555295.1 Caldimonas sp. | reverse complement strand
GGCGCCGGCCAGGTCGGGCGCGCTGTCGATCAGCGTGCCGTCGAGGTCGAACAGGATCGCGCCCGGCCGTGGCCGCAGCGAAGCGGCCGCCGTCATGCCGGCTTGCGACAGGCGACGAGATAGTTGACGCTGGTGTCGGCCGACAGCCGATAGCGCCGGCTCACCGGGTTGTATTCGAGGCCGCGAGTCGCGACGGGGTCCAGGCTCACAGCGCGGCACCACGCCGCGAGTTCGCTCGGGCGGATGAACTTCGCGTACTCGTGCGTGCCCTTGGGCAACAGCCTCAGGACGTGCTCGGCACCGACGATGGCCAGGGCGAAGGCCTTCGCGTTGCGATTGATCGTCGAGAAGAACGCCCAGCCGCCGGGCTTGAGGAGCCGCCCGCAGGCCGCGACGATGGCCGCCGGATCCGGGACGTGCTCGAGCATTTCCATGCAGGTCAGCACGTCGAACGACTCCGGCGCTTCGGCGGCCAGGTCTTCGGCCGCGACCTCGCGGTATTCGACGCGTGGCGTCGCCGCTTCGATGGCGTGCAGCTGCGCCACCCGGAGCGCCTTGCCGGCGAGGTCGATGCCCAGAACGTCGGCGCCGCGCCGCGCCATCGAGTCGGCGAGGATGCCGCCGCCGCAGCCGACGTCGAGCACGCGCCTGCCGCCCAGCGGTGCCAGCGAATCGATCCACTCCAGGCGCAGCGGATTGATCTCGTGCAACGGCCGGAAATCGCTTTCCGTGTCCCACCAGCGGTGCGCGAGCTCGCTGAACTTGGCGAGCTCGTGCGGGTCGGCGTTGGTCATCGTCGAATCGTAACGCCCACAAAGGAAAAGCCCCGCGAAGCGGGGCTTTTCGGATCAGCGCGACGCTCCCCTATCAAAGCGTCCTGATCCTGGCAGCGGCTTACTTCGCGCGCGTTCCGACGACCTCGATTTCGACGCGACGGTTCTTCGCGCGGCCTTCGGCGGTCTTGTTGTCGGCGACCGGCTGCTTTTCACCCTTGCCTTCGGTGTAGACACGGTTCTTTTCGATACCCTTGGTCACGAGGTAGCTCTTCACAGCATCCGCGCGGCGCACCGACAGCTTCTGGTTGTAGCTATCGGTACCGACCGAGTCGGTGTGGCCGACGGCGATGATGACTTCCAGGTTCAGGCCGCCCATCTTGCTGACCAGGTCGTCGAGCTTGGCGCGACCCTCGGGCTTGAGGACGGCCTTGTCGAAGTCGAAGAAAGCGTCGGCGGCGAAGGTGACCTTTTCGCTGGTCGGCGCGGCGACGACGGCCGGAGCCGGGGCGGGTGCGGGGGCGGCCGCCGGAGCGGGCGCGGGACGCGGCGCGGGAGCCGGGGCGGGAGCCGGGGCGGGAGCCTGCATAGGAGCGCCGTCGCAGCCAGCCAGGGCGGTCGCAGGCGTCCACACGCCATCGCGCCAGCAAAGTTCATTGGTGCCGTTCTTCCAGGGCAGGCCGGTGCCGCTGACCCAGTTGTCGACCGTTTGCGCCGACACGGCGGTCACGGTGCAGGCGAGAGCAGCGGTTGCAATGAGCGACGCCACCTTGTTCAGTTTCTTCATGATTCTCCTCTCGAGGGAAGGCAAGTAATGTTCTGGGGAAAACGTCCGATGGTGTTCGGAAACTACTGGCCACCCCCGTGGGAACGGGTGCTGACCACCGACCGACTTATTGTGCCATAGGGCTTTCGTCCGGCCTGATTTTGCCCCGGTGCTTGGCCCAGGGCCGGGTCGATGTTGCGTCGCTGCTACAGCGCCCTGCAACTTAGAATTGTCCCTCGCGCTCGGCTGTGCAGAGGGCGATGCCCCACAGCCTGCAAAGCGACTTCATGACCTCATTCGCCAAGGAAACGCTGCCCATCAGCCTCGAAGAGGAGATGCGCCGTTCCTATCTCGACTACGCGATGAGCGTGATCGTCGGCCGCGCCCTGCCCGATGCGCGCGATGGTCTCAAGCCCGTGCACCGCCGCGTTCTCTACGCGATGCACGAGGTCAGCAACGACTGGAACCGGCCGTACAAGAAGAGCGCACGCATCGTGGGCGACGTGATGGGCAAGTACCACCCGCACGGCGACAGCGCGATCTACGACACGATCGTCCGCATGGCGCAGCCCTTCTCCTTGCGCCACATGCTGGTCGACGGTCAAGGCAACTTCGGCTCGGTCGACGGCGACAACCCGGCGGCGATGCGCTACACGGAGATCCGCCTCGCCAAGATCGCGCACGAGATGCTTGCCGATCTCGACAAGGAGACGGTGGACTTCGGGCCCAACTACGACGGCAACGAGAAGGAGCCGCTGGTCCTGCCGACGCGCCTGCCGAACCTGCTCGTCAACGGCTCGTCGGGAATAGCCGTCGGCATGGCGACGAACATTCCGCCGCACAACCTGAACGAGGTCGTTGACGCCTGCCTGCACGTGCTGCGCCATCCCGAATCGACGATCGACGAGCTGATGGAGATCGTCCCGGCGCCGGACTTTCCGACCGCCGGGATCATCCACGGGCTGGGCGGCGTCCGCGAGGGCTACCGCACCGGGCGCGGCCGCGTCGTGATGCGCGCCAAGTGCCACTTCGAGGACATCGACAAGGGGCAGCGCCAGGCGATCATCGTCGACGAGATCCCGTACCAGGTGAACAAGAAGAACCTGCTCGAGCGCATGGCCGAGCTGGTTCACGAGAAGAAGCTCGAAGGCATCAGCCACATCCAGGACGAGTCCGACAAGTCGGGCATGCGCGTGGTCATCGAGCTCAAGCGCGGCGAGGTGCCCGAGGTCGTCCTCAACAACCTCTACAAGCAGACGCAGCTGCAGGACTCGTTCGGCATCAACATGGTCGCGCTGATCGACGGCCAACCCAAGGTCTGCAACCTGAAGGAGCTGATCGCGATCTTCCTCGAGCACCGGCGCGAGGTCGTGACGCGGCGCACCGTGTTCGAGCTGCGCAAGGCGCGCGAGCGCGGCCACGTGCTGGAGGGCCTGGCCGTGGCACTGGCCAACATCGACGAGTTCATCGCGACGATCAAGGCGTCGCCGACGCCGCCGCTCGCCAAGAGCGCGCTGATGGGCAAAAGCTGGGACTCGTCGATGGTGCGCGAGATGCTCGCGCGTGTCGCCAGCGACTCGCCACGCGGCTCCGACGCGTACCGCCCCGAGGGCCTGTCGCCCAACTTCGGCCTTCAGTCCGACGGTCTCTACCGACTCTCCGACGAGCAGGCTTCCGAGATTCTGCAGATGCGCCTGCAGCGCCTCACGGGCCTCGAGCAGGACAAGATCATCGGCGAGTACCGCGAGGTCATGACGCAGATCGGCGACCTGCTCGGCATCCTGGCGACCCCGGCGCGCGTCACGACGATCATCGCCGACGAGCTGACGACGCTGAAGCAGGAATTCGGGCAGACCAAGCTCGGCGCGCGCCGCAGCCAGATCGAGAAGAACGCGACCGACCTCGAGACCGAGGATCTCATCACGCCGGCCGACGTCGTCGTGACGCTTTCGCACACCGGCTACATCAAGAGCCAGGTCCTCTCCGAATACCGGGCGCAAAGGCGCGGCGGGCGCGGCAAGCAGGCGACGCAGAACAAGGAAGATGACTGGGTCGAGCAGCTCTTCATCGCCAACACGCACGACTACATCCTTTGCTTCACGACGCTCGGCCGCGTCTACTGGCTCAAGGTCTGGGAAGTGCCGCAGGGCTCGCGCGGCTCGAGAGGCCGGCCGATCGTCAACATGTTCCCGCTGCAGGCCGGCGAGAAGGTCAACGTCGTATTGCCGCTCACCGGAGGCTTTCGCAGCTTTCCGGCCGATCACTACATCTTCATGGCGACCGCGCAAGGCGTCGTCAAGAAGACCAGCCTCGACGAGTTCAGCAACCCGAGGAAGGCCGGCATCATCGCCGTCGACCTCGACGACGGCGACTACCTGATCGGCGCCGCACTGACCGACGGCCTGCACGACGTGATGCTGTTCAGCGACGGCGGCAAGGCGGTGCGCTTCGACGAGAAGGACGTACGCGCCGTCGGCCGCGGGGCGCGCGGCGTGCGCGGCATGCGCCTCGACGCGACGCAGAGCGTCATCGCCATGCTCGTCGCCGAGGACGAGACGCAAAGCGTGCTGACGGCGACCGAGAACGGCTACGGCAAGCGCACGTCGATCGCCGACTACACGCGGCACGGCCGCGACACCAAGGGCATGATCGCGATCCAGCAGTCGGAGCGCAACGGCAAGGTCGTCGCCGCGACGCTGGTGCGCCCCGACGACGAGATCATGCTCATCACCGACAGCGGCGTGCTCGTGCGTACGCGAGTCGCAGAAATCCGCGAGCTCGGCCGGGCAACGCAGGGAGTGACGCTGATCGCGCTCGACGACGGCGCCAAGCTGATCGGCCTGCAGCGGATCGTCGAGAACGACGCTGCCGAAGACGCGGCTGGTGCCGCGAGCGCAGAAGCACCGGGCGAACCCGGCGAAGGAGACACCGAGTGACGATCCCGGTTCGGCTGTGCTTGATGGCCGCGGCGCTGGCGCTCGCGACGACAGCCTCGGCGCAGAGCACGGCGAAGAAGGAGCTCGTGCAGAAGATCCTGCAGATCCAGCAGTCCGAGATCGAGGGCGTGGCGCGCAACGTCATCGAGCGCCCGGCGCTGCAGATGATGCAGGAGGCCGGGCTCGCCTTGCAGCGCCAGGCGGCGCCGGACAAGCGCGAAGCGATGGGCAAGGCGATCGAGGTCGAGGTCAAGAAGTACATCGACGAGGCCTACCCGCTCGTGCGCGAGCGTGCCCTGCGTATCGCGCCGGCGACGATCGGCGCCGCGCTCGAGGAGAAGATGACCGAGGACGAGCTGAAGCAGATCGTCGCCTGGCTCGACTCGCCGGTGAACCGCAAGTACCAGCAACTCGGCCCCGACATGCGCAACGCCTTCATCCAAAAGCTGCTCACCGAGTCGCAACCGGTCGTCGATCCGAAGTTGACGGCGCTCGACGGCCGCATCCGCGTCATCCTGGGCATCCCCCCGGCGCCGGCGGCCGGGCCGGCGCCTGCCCGGCCGGCCGCGCCGGCCCGAGCGGCGAGCCGATAGCGGCCGACCCGCCTCGCATGGCCACTCCCTCGTCCGCGCCGGAGAACGAGCTTGCCGCTTTGCGGGTGCAGATCGACGCCCTCGATCGCGACCTGCTCGTCTTGCTCAACCGCCGCGCCGACGTCGCCCTCGCGATCGGCGCGCTCAAGCGCGCGGAAGGATCGCCGGCGTTCCGGCCGGAGCGCGAGACCGCCGTGATCGACGGCCTGAAGCAGGCCAACCCCGGCCCGCTGCCGGGCGACAGCGTCGCGCCGATCTGGCGCGAGATCATGTCGGCGTGCCGCGCCCTCGAGACGCCGACCCGGGTTGCGTACCTCGGGCCGGCGGGCACCTTCAGCGAGCTGGCCGCGCTCGGCTACTTCGGTTCGTCGATCGTCAAGGTGTCGTGCGCCAACGCCGACGAGGTCTTCCACGCGACGAGCGCGGGCGCCGCCGATTTCGGCGTCGTCCCGGTCGAGAACTCGAGCGAGGGCGTGGTGACTCGCTCGCTCGATCTGTTCCTGACGACGCCGCTCATCATCGTCGGCGAGACGAGTTTGTACGTCCGCCACAACCTGCTGCGCAAGGTCGACTCGCAGGATGGGATCGTCGCGGTGTGCGCGCACCCGCAGGCGCTCGCCCAGTGCCATGCCTGGCTCAGCCATCATCTGCCGAACGCCGAACGCCGGCCGGTGGCGAGCAACGCCGAGGGCGCGCGCCTGGCGGACCTCGACGATCGGCTCGCGGCACTGGCCAGCGAGCGCGCAGCCAGCGAGTTCGGACTGCACGTCGTCGCTCTCGGCGTTCAGGACGATGCGCACAACCGGACCCGCTTCGCGATCGTCGCGCACCCGGCGATGCACCCGCTGCCGAAGGCGTCGGGCCACGACTGCACGAGCCTCGTCGTCTCGGTACCGAACCGGCCTGGCGCCGTCCACGACATGCTCGTTCCGCTCAAGCAGCACGGCGTGTCGATGACGCGCTTCGAGTCGCGCCCGGCCCGCTCCGGGCAGTGGGAGTACTACTTCTACGTCGACCTGCAAGGCCACCCCGAGCAGCCCGAAGTCGCCGCCGCGCTGAAGGAGCTGCGTGAGGTCTGCGCCTTCTTCAAGCTCCTCGGCACGTATCCGGTCGATTCACACTGAAGTGATGGCGCCCCCACGCTCTCTTCGTTCGCTGCCCCCGACGGGGGCGGCAACGCCCTTGGGGCGGCCCGGCGGGCGTTGCGTGCCGCCTCGACTTCGTAATTCGCCCTCGTGATGTTCGAGCAACTCGGCCTGATCGGATGCGGCCTGATGGGCGGCTCGTTCGCGCTCGCCCTCAAGCGCGCCGGGCTGGTTCGCCGCGTCGTCGGCTACAGCAAGTCGCCTTCGACGACCGAGCAGGCCAAGCGCCTCGGCGTCATCGACATCGTCGCCGAGTCGGCACTGCTCGCGGTGTCGGGGTCCGACATCGTTCTCATCGCCGTTCCGGTGTCGGCCACTGAAGCGACCTTCAAGGCGATCCGCCATCTCGTCGAGCCCGGTACCCTGCTGATGGACGTCGGCTCGACCAAGCGCGACGTCGTCGACGCGGCGCGGCGCGTCCTGAAGGACCGGATCACCTCGTTCGTCCCGGCGCATCCGATCGCGGGCAAGGAAGTGGCCGGAATCGCCCACGCCGACGCCTCGCTCTACCACGGCCGCCAGGTCATCCTGACGCCGCTGCCGAAGACCTCGCCCGAGCTGCTCCAGAAGGCGACCGACGTCTGGGCGTCGATCGGCTCGCAGGTGCTGCGCATGACGCCGGAGAACCACGACGCGGCTTTCGCGGCCGTGAGCCATCTGCCGCACATCCTCGCCTTCGCGTACTTCAATTCGGTCTCGCGGCAGCCGGCCGGGCGCGACTACCTCTCGCTCGGCGGCCCGGGCTTTCGCGATTTCACGCGAATCGCCGCGAGCAACCCCGAGGTCTGGCGCGACATCCTGATGGCCAACCGCGAAGAGATCCTGAAGCAGACGCAACGCTTCCGGCATACGCTCGACGCGATGGAGCACGTCGTCAAGACCGGCAACACGGAGGCGCTCGAAGCGCTGATCCGCAGCGCCAGCGACGCCCGCGCCAGCTGGCAGATGAACGCGGCGACACCGAACACGCATCGCTGAGACAGTCGGCCAGCGCGAGGGCCTGATCCCGGTGTTCACGACCCGCTTTCTCGACATTCCTCCGCTCTGCGGCATCGCCGGCACGGTCCGCGTGCCCGGCTCGAAGAGCATCTCGAACCGGGCCCTGCTTCTGGCCGGCTTCGCCTCGGGAACGACGGTGATCGAAGGGCTGCTCGACTCCGACGACACGCGCGTCATGCTCGACGCGCTGGTGCAGCTCGGTTGCGGCGTCGCGGCAGAGCCGGCCCGCCTCGTCGTGCAGGGGATCGGCGGCCGGCCGACGGTTCGCGAGGCGACGTTCTTCGTCGGCAACGCCGGCACGGCGATGCGCCCGCTCGCCGCGGCGCTCGCCATCACGGCGGTTGCGACCGGCGCGAGCTTCGAGCTGCGCGGCACCCGGCGCATGCACGAGCGGCCGATCGGCGACCTCGTCGACGCCTTGCGCGCCCTCGGCTGCGGCGTCGAGTGCCTGGAACGCGAGGGCTTCCCGCCGCTGCGCGTCACGGCCGGCAGCGGTCAGCTCGCCCTCGACGCGCCGATCCGTGTGCGTGGCGACGTCTCGAGCCAGTTCCTGAGCGCCCTCCTGCTCGCCCTGCCCTTGCGCACCGGCGACAGCGATGCGGTCATCGAGGTCGAAGGCGAGCTGATTTCGAAACCTTACGTCGAGATCACCCTGAAGCTGCTGGCGCGCTTCGGCATCGGGTTCGATCGTGAAGGGACGCAGCGCTTTCGCCTGCGCGCCGGCCAGTCCTTGCAGACGCCGGGGAGCTTTGTCGTCGAAGGCGATGCGTCGTCGGCGTCGTACTTCGTCGCCGCCGCCGCGATCGCCGCCGTTGACGCGCCGCTGCGCATCGAGGGCGTCGGCAGCGACTCGATCCAGGGCGACATCGCCTTCGTCGACGCGGTCCGGGCGATGGGCGCGGTCGTCGAGTCCGACGCGGGAGGCCTCGCGGTGCGGAGAGGTCGATGGCCGCTCGCGGCCATCGACCTCGATTGCAATCACATGCCCGACGCGGCGATGACGCTGGCGACGATCGCACTGTATGCGGACGGCACCTCGCGCCTGCGCAACATCGCGAGCTGGCGCGTCAAGGAGAGCGATCGCCTCTCGGCGATGGCCGCGGAGCTGCGCAAGGTCGGCGCCACCGTCGACGAAGGCGCGGATTCCCTCGCTATCACGCCGCCCGCGACGTGGCGCGCCGCGACGATCGCCACCTACGACGACCATCGCATGGCGATGGCGATGTCGCTTGCGGCGTTCAATCCCCTTGCCGGAGCGGCGCCGCCCGGAGTCCCGGTCCGCATCGTCGACCCGCGCTGCGTCGGCAAGACCTGGCCCGACTACTTCGAGGCGCTCTTCGCCGTCGCCACGGCGCGCCGCGAAGTAATCCCCGTCCTCGCCATCGACGGGCCGACGGCGTCCGGCAAGGGCACGCTCGCGGTCGCCGTCGCCGCCGCGCTGGGCTACCGCTACCTCGACTCGGGCTCCCTCTACCGCGCCGCCGCGATCGCCGCGATCGACGCCGGCATCGACGCCTCCGACGAAGCCGCCCTGTCGCGGTTGATCGCCGGGCTCGACCTGAGCTTCGACGCCGAACGCACCTGGCTCGGCGAGCGCGACGTGAGCGAGACGCTGCGCCTGGAACCAGTCGGCGCGATGGCGTCGCGCATCTCGGCGTGGCCGGCGGTCCGCGCCGCCCTGCTCGACGTGCAGCTCGGCTTTCGCCGGCTGCCCGGGCTGGTCGCCGACGGGCGTGACATGGGAAGCGTCGTCTTTCGCGACGCCGAGCTCAAGGTCTTTCTCACGGCGGGCAGCGCCGAACGTGCCGAGCGCCGGCACCGGCAATTGGCAGCGAAGGGGATTTCCGCTAAAATCGACGGTCTTCGTGCCGACCTCGAGGCGCGCGACGCCCGCGACAAGAATCGCAGCGTTTCGCCCCTCAAGCCAGCCGAAGGCGCGCTCCTGCTGGACAACTCCGCGCTCTCGATCGAAGCCTCGGTCGATGTGGTGCTCGAAGCCTGGCAGAAGCGCAGGCCTTTCGACCGATCTCCGGTCTGAGAAGCTACAACCGGGCGGCCTGCCGCCCGGGCGGGCCCGCCGCTTCATTCTTTGGTGCCGCATGGCACCCCGAAGCGTCGGATCGACAACCTAACCCGCGGCTTCGGCCGCACGGAAAACCAGCTCACATGTCCCAAGCTCAAGTTGCCACGCCGCGTGCGCCCGAATCCTTCGCGCCCGATTCCTTCGCCGCGATGTTCGAGGATTCGCTGAAGAAGGCCGAGATGCGCACCGGCGAGGTCATCACCGCCGAAGTCGTCCGCGTCGAGCACAATTTCGTCGTCGTCAACGCCGGCCTCAAGTCGGAAGCCTACGTTCCGATCGAAGAATTCAAGAACGACCAGGGCGAGCTCGAGGTCCAGCCCGGCGACTTCGTCTCGGTCGCGATCGACGCCGTCGAGAACGGCTACGGCGACACCATCCTGTCGCGCGACAAGGCCAAGCGCCTGGCGTCGTGGCTGTCGCTCGAGAATTCGCTCGAGTCGGGCGAGTTCGTCACCGGCACCGTCAACGGCAAGGTCAAGGGCGGTCTCACGGTCCTGGTCAACGGCATCCGCGCCTTCCTGCCCGGCTCGCTCCTCGACACGCGTCCGGTCAAGGACATGACGCCGTTCGAAGGCAAGACGATGGAGTTCAAGGTCATCAAGCTCGACCGCAAGCGCAACAACGTCGTGTTGTCGCGCCGTGCGGTGGTCGAGGCGTCGATGGGCGAAGAGCGGGCGAAGCTGATGGAGACGCTGCGCGAAGGCGCGATCGTCCACGGCGTCGTCAAGAACATCACCGAGTACGGCGCGTTCGTCGACCTCGGCGGAATCGACGGCCTGCTCCACATCACGGACATGGCGTGGCGCCGTGTCCGCCATCCGAGCGAGGTCGTCCAGGTCGGCCAGGAGCTCGACGCCAAGGTGCTGAAGTTCGACGCCGAGAAGAACCGCGTCTCGCTCGGCATCAAGCAGTTGGGCGACGACCCTTGGCACGGCGTGTCGCGCCGCTACCCGCAGGGAACGCGGTTGTTCGGCAAGGTCACGAACATCGCCGACTACGGCGCCTTCGTCGAGATCGAGCCGGGAATCGAAGGCCTGGTCCACGTCTCCGAGATGGACTGGACGAACAAGAACGTCGCGCCATCGAAGATGGTTTCGCTCGGCGAGGAAGTCGAGGTCATGGTCCTCGAAATCGACGAGGACAAGCGCCGTATCTCGCTCGGCATGAAGCAGTGCAAGCCGAACCCGTGGGAGGAGTTCTCGGCCACGGTGCAGCGCGGCGACCGGGTCAAGGGTCCGGTCAAGTCGATCACCGACTTCGGCGTCTTCGTGGGTCTTGCCGCCGGCATCGACGGCCTGGTCCACCTGTCCGACCTGTCGTGGAACGAGCCTGGCGAGGCCGCGGTTCGCAACTACAAGAAGGGCCAGGAGGTCGAGGCGATCGTTCTTGCCGTCGACGTCGACCGCGAGCGCATCTCGCTCGGCATCAAGCAGCTCGAAGGTGACCCGTTCACCAACTTCGTCGCCATGCACGACAAGGGCAG
>DATMGW010000470.1:0-12113 GCA_035555295.1 Caldimonas sp. | reverse complement strand
GAGCCGACCGAACGGCCATGGCGCACGCGCTGGTCGGAAGGCACATGGGCGATGTAGACGACCTCGAAGTTGTCGAGGACGGTTAGCGATGCCGCGTCGTGAAAGCGCTTGACGAGCTCGACGAGATGAGGTTGAGCCAGTTCCTTGAGGTTCATCGATTCGAGGTAGCTGGCACCGAGTGTGAGCACCTTGGGCCCGAGCAGGAAGCGGCGCTCGTGCCGGCGCACGTAGCCGAGCTGCTCGAGCGTGATCAGCGAGCGGCGAGCGGTGGCCGCGCTCATGGAGGTGCGCCTGGCAATCTCGCTCAGTGTCATCTCGGCTGAATCGGCGCCGAAGGCCTGGATGACCGCCAGGCCGCGCGCCAGGGCGGTGACGAAGTCGCGCGGGTTGTCCCCGTCGGCTGTCGGCTCGGAGGGCATGGACTATGATTTCGATATACGAATGAATTTTCGCACAGCGAAAGCATTTTCAACAAGCTCCATCGGATCTGTGCTGCCCAACTACGCTCCGCCGCCGGCGACCCCTTCGACGCTGTTCGCCAAGGTCTGGTCGGCGCATTCGATCAGGGAGATCGGCGAAGACCTGAGCCTGTTGCACATCGACAGGCATTTCATCCACGACCTCGAAGCCGGCCCGCGTCTCGGCGATCTGCGCAACGCCGGCTACACCGTGGCCCGGCCCGACCTGACCTTCGCGACGCCCGACCATGCCGTCTCCAGCGCCGCCCATCGAACGACCGACACCAACCCCCACGGCGGCCGGCTGCTGCGCGACATGCGCCAGGGTGTGGCACGGGCCGGCATCCGCATGTTCGATCTGCGCTCGCCGGGGCAGGGCATCGTCCACGTCATCGGCCCGGAACAGGGTTTGACGCAGCCGGGCACCGTGATCGTCTGCGGCGACAGCCACACCTGCACGCATGGCGCCTTCGGCGCGCTCGCCTTCGGCATCGGCTCGAGCGAAGTCGGCCATGTGCTGGCGACGCAGACACTGCGCCAACGCCGGCCGAAGACGATGCGGCTTCGCTTCGAAGGCCGGCTCGGTGCCGGCGTCACGGCCAAGGACATGATGCTGTATGCGATCGGCCTGCTCGGCACGGCGGGTGGGCGTGGCCACGCCATCGAGTACGCCGGTCCGGCGGTGCGCGCGCTCGAACTCGACGCCCGGCTGACGCTGTGCAACCTGTCGATCGAGATGGGCGCCAAGATCGGCATGATCGCGCCCGACGACACCGTGTTCGACTACCTTGCGGGCCGCCCCGTCAGCCCGCAAGGCCGCCTGTTCGACCGTGCGGTGGCGTTCTGGCGCAGCCTGCCCAGCGACGAGGGCGCGCACTTCGATCGCGATGTCGAGATCGATGTGTCGTCCATCGTCCCGCAAGTCACGTGGGGCACGAGCCCGCAGGACGTGCTGCCGGTCGATGGCCGCATTCCCAATCCGGCCGACGAACCCGACGCCGAACGGCGCGACGCCATCCGGCGTTCGCTCGACTACATGGGGCTGGTTCCCGGTCAACGGCTCACCGACGTCGCTGTCGACCGCGTCTTCATCGGCTCGTGTGCCAATGGCCGCCTCAGCGACCTGCGCGAAGCCGCCCGCGTGGCCGCAGGCCGCCATGTCGCCGCCGGCGTCTCGGCGTGGGTTGTGCCGGGCTCCGAGAAGACGCGCCGCGACGCCGAAGCCGAAGGCCTGCATCTGACGTTTCTGACCGCCGGCTTCGAATGGCGTGCGCCGGGCTGCTCGATGTGCCTGGCCGCCAACGGCGAGACTGTCGCTCCGGGTCAGCGTTGCGTGTCGACCTCGAACCGCAACTTCGTCGGCAGGCAAGGGCCCGGTGCACGTACCCATCTGGTGAGCCCGGCGATGGCGGCGGCGGCGGCCGTCACGGGCCGCATCGTCGATAGCCGGACACTGGCCGGGGTGGCAAGGTGAAGCCCTTCACCCGCGTGGAGGCGACGGCCGCGCCCCTGATGATCGCCAACATCGATACCGACCAGATCATCCGTATCGATCGCCTGATCGAGCATCGCCGCGGCGAACTCGGGCCTTTCTGCCTCGAAGCGCTGCGCTACCAGGCCGATGGCAGCGAGAACCCGAACTTCGTTCCAGGTTCAGCGCGCCATCGTGGTGCCGCCATTCTTGTCGCAGCGGAAAACTTCGGTTGCGGCAGCTCGCGTGAGCATGCCGTGTGGTCGCTGGTCGACTTGGGCATCCGTGTCGTCATCGCGCCGAGCTTCGGTGACATCTTCTACGCCAACTGTTTCCAGAACGGGCTGCTTGCGGTGCGCCTGCCTGCGGCTGACGTCGCGGCCATCGCCGGGCAACTGGCGGGCAGCGATTCGCCTGTGGTGACGGTCGACCTTCAGGCCTGCACGGTGACCACACCGTCCGGCGAAGTGCTCACCTTCAGCGTCGAGCCCGAGCGCCGCGACGCATTGCTCGAAGGCCTGGACGACATCGGCATGACGCTGCGCGATCGCGCCCTCATCGAGGCCTTTCGCCGCGACGACGAAGCGGCGCATCCCTGGGTCTACCGACGGACGGAGAAAGCGACGATGAAGAAGATCCTCATCCTGGCCGGCGACGGGATCGGCCCGGAAGTCTTGGCCCAGGCGCGCCGCGTCGTCGAGTGGTTTGCCGGGCATCGCGGGCTGCGCCTGGACCTGCGCGAGGAGCTGTTCGGCATCGCCGCCTGGCAGACCCACGGCCACCTGATGCGCGACGAGACCTGGCGCGCCGTGCAGGAGAGCGACGCGATCCTGTTCGGTGCCATCGGCTCGCCCGACTACGCCGGCATCCCCGCCGAGCACCGCAAGGTCGACCAGCTGCTGCGCATGAGGAAGGAACTCGACCTGTTCTGCAACCTGCGGCCGGTGCGCGCCATCCCGGCGCTCGAGGACTCGTCGACGCTGCGTCCGGAAGTCTTGCGCGGGACCGACATGGTGCTGGTTCGCGAGCTCGCCGGCGGCATCTACTTCGGCCAGCCGCGCGGCATCGAAGCGCTGGCAGACGGGCATCGGCGCGTCGTCAACACCATGGTCTACACCGACCGTGAGATCGAGCGCATCGCCCGCGCCGCGTTCGAGCTGGCGCGCACTCGCCGCGGCCAGCTGTGCTCGGTCGACAAGGCCAATGTGCTGGAGAACGGCGTCCTGTGGCGCGAGACGGTCGAGGCGCTGCACCGGGCGGAGTTCCCGGATGTGCAGCTCTCGCACATGTACGTCGACAACGCGGCCATGCAAATCGTTCGCAACCCGCGCCAGTTCGACGTGATCGTGACCGAGAACCTCTTCGGCGACATCCTGTCGGACTGCGCGGCGATGGTCGCCGGCTCGATCGGCATGATGCCGTCGGCGTCGATGAGTGCGCCGTCGGACGCGCGGCCGAAGGCGCTCTACGAGCCGATCCACGGCAGCGCGCCGGACATCGCAGGGCAGGGCGTCGCCAACCCGCTCGGTGCCATCCTGAGCTTTGCGATGTGTCTGCGCTACAGCTTCGGCCAGCCGCAGGAAGCGCGCTTCCTGGAAGACGCGGTCGATCGCGTCGTCGGCGCCGGTGTGCGCACCCGCGACATCGCGGTGCCTGGCGGTACGGTGGTGTCGACGGTTCAGATGGGAGATGCGGTGATCGCCGAGTTGACCCGCTCGCCTGAATCGGCTTGAGCGCTGCGCCCGGCAGTGTCCGGCCGCCGACGCGGGCCGGCTCGACATCTGGGCCATTCTCGGCACCTTCTATGCCGCGCTCAAGCCCGGTGCCGCGACGTTCGAGTCGGTGGCCCACAAGGTCGGGCCACGACAGCGTTATGGGCATCGTCGATGTGACCAAGCTGATGAAGTCGATTCCTGTGGCCACTTCGGGCGAGGTCGTCGAGATCCTGGTCGCCGATGGCGCGCCGGCGACGCAGAGGCGAAGCGCAAGCTCATTTCACTGCCAGAAAGGCAGCAGGAAGGCATTGAACCACGCGGCCGGCACCGGCACGGTCATCTCAAGCGCGCGCTGGCCGTAGGCTTTGCCCTGCTCATCGAGGCGTTGCGGGCCCATGCCGCCGCCGCCCAGCGCTTCCTTCAGTACGAAGTTGAACGCCGACACGCCCGCCGCTTCGTAGCGCTGCACGTCGCCGACGACGGTTCCCTCGAAAGGCGCGGCGATGCGCTCAGACGTCAGCACGTTGCGTAGGTGCTCCATGTATTCGGGTTTGCGGCAAAAGATGGCGATGTTCGACGAATCGCCATTGTCGCCGGAGCGGGCATGTGCGACCTGAAGCAGCGGAGCGACGATCAAGGGCCCGGGTTCCGCGGCGCCGCCGAACCGGACGGAAGTGGGTACGTCGACGACGGCTTGGCCGCCATCGGTCGGAACGGGGACCTCGATTGGCGCCTCGTCGCCGCACCGAATCCGGATCGGGCCGAGGCGCGCCTTGTCGATGAAGAACGTGAAGAGACGAACGACGGGTGCGGGTTTGGGCCGGCCGCCGATCAGTCCCGTCGTTCCTTGCGCAAAGCTCAGGCCCGCCGAGCCGAGTTCCCGAGCGAACAGATCGAGCGCCTTCGCATCCGGGTGATCGACAACCAGACGCAACACCACCTCGCGCGTGGCGCGAGCTTGCGACTGTTTGCCGTACGCCGCTTCGGCGCCGAGCACTTCGGTGCGCACGGCGGTGAAGTCAGAGATTTTGCGCGCAGCGAACTGCATGCGGGCGCGTTCGAGCAGCGCCTGGGCCGTGCGCTCGGCCTTGCGTGCCGCATCGAAGCCGACGATGGCGACCATCGCCACCGCGCGCCACCCGTCCAGCCAGGTCGCCGATACCTTGTACTGCGAGGTCGGCGCCCGGCCGCGCACGCCGCTCACGAGCACGCGGTCGGCGCCGGCCGGTTCGATTCGCACGTTGGCGAAGTCGGCGGTGACGTCGGGCAGCACATACGCCGCCGGATCGCCGATCTCGTACAGGAGCTGCTCTGCCGCACAGGCGGGCGAGACGAGGCCGCCGGTTCCTGGCGGCTTGGTCAGCACGAAGAGGCCATCGGCCTGGCACTCGGCGATCGGGTAGCCGATGTCGTGCCACCCCGGCACCTGCTCCCAGTCGGTGAAGAGGCCACCCGTGGACTGCGGCCCGCATTCGAGCAGGTGGCCCACCAGGCTGCCAGCGGCGAGACGATCGTAGTCATCGGTGGCCCAGCCGAATTCGTGCATCAGGATCCCGAGGGCCAGGGCGCTATCGACGCAGCGGCCAGTGATGACCACATCGGCTCCTCGACCGAACGCCTTGGCAATGGGTATGGCGCCCAGATAGGCGTTTGCCGTGAGCACGGTGTGCGGCAGCACGGCGCCGGACACCCATTCGCGCACGCCTTCTTCGCGCAGAGCGTCGAGCTCGCCCATCATGTCGTCGCCCTCGACGACGGTGACGTGGAGCGGCACGCCCAGTTCGGACGCCGCGGCCCTCCAACAGCTTACAAGCGTTTGGATTGACGCCTCCGCCGTTGCTGGCGACGCGAATGCCGCGATGCTTCAATTCGGCGAGATGCGGCTTCAGGTAACCGACGAAATCGGGCGCGAACCCCGCCTCCGGATCCTTCAGCCGCGCCCGTGCCAGCAGCGACATCGTGACCTCGGCGAGGTAGTCCATCATCAGGTAGTCGACCTCGGCACGCAGCAGTTGCTGCGCCGCGCTGCAGTGACGGGTGTGCGCGAGTCAACCGTGGCACCGCTGCATCGTTGTTGAACGGCAAGCCATCGGAGTTCGGCTCATGCACCTCGGGTCCTTCCTTTCCGCAGCCGCGACGCTGCTGTTCACCGGCACGGCGCTCGCCGGCCCTGCCTCGGCGCCGCACGCGGCAGCGTGTGTCGCCGCCCTGAAGGCCGAGGAGTCCCACCTGGGCGAAACGCTGCACGCCGGAGCGCCCGTCGAGCCCGAGCTGTTGCAGGTCGTCAGGAGCGGGATCGCCATCATCGGCACGCAGTACCTCGCCGGGCTCCGCGAGGCGGAGGCGCGCCAGCTGCTGCAGGCGGCGGAGAAGGATTTCCAGGAATTGCCGCCGCCCGACGCCGAGGCGCGCCAGGCGGACTGCCTGCGCGAGGGTCAGGCGCTCTACAAGGGCGCGTCGGCCTTCGAGCGAAGCCTCATCACGAGCGCGGCGCAGCGTCGCATCAAGCGGATCAGGGCGGCGGCCCAGGGCGAATGAGGCGTGCCGCGAGCCGCGGCGGCCTCATCGGCTAGCGCGCTTCCTCGCCGCGGCGGCGCGGTTTGTCCTGCAGCATCCGGTCGACGCATTCCCCGAGCACGCGCGCCGTGCAGGGCTTCGGCAGGAAGACGTCGTATTCGTCGAAGCCGGTGCGAACGACGGCCTCATCGAGGCTTGTGTGCATGGCGATCATCGACGCCGACGTTCGCGGGTCGTCGCGCAGCGCGCGGCCCACTTCCAGGCCGTCGATGCCCGGCATGTCGACGTCGAGGATGAAGGCATCGAACCTTTCGAGCCGCGACGCTTCGAGCGCGGCGTAGCCACTGTCGACGGCTTCGACGCTGTAGCCGAGCGCTTCCAGCGAGGCGGTGACGAGCAGGCGCATCTCGGGCGAGTCGTCGACCGCGAGGACTCGCCCGCGCCGGCGAGATTCAGCTATCTGATGCATCGCCGCAAGCTTAGCGGTGCGCGGCGAATTCGAACACCCCACCCGGCGTCGAAAACGGGCGGTGCACCGGCGCTGCCAAAAAAGACGGCAATGGGCGGCTGCGCCGGTTCGGCAGGTCTTGTCGTCGGTTTACTCGCAGGTTATGCACAAGGTTGTCAACGGATGCGGCCGGGAAAAATATTTTTACACTCTGCCGGGTTCGCACCCCGGCCCGATCACCTCGCGGCCCACAGCGCCAGCATCGCGATCGCGCTCAGCCCCATGATTCCCGCGGTGAGCCAGCCGAGCGCCGCAAGCGGCTGCGACAGGACGAATTCGCCCATCGTTTTGCGCCTCGATGCGAGCAGGAGGATGACGACGAGCAGGGGCACGGCGATGACGCCGTTGATCACGGCGCTCCAGAAGAGCGTCTTCACCGCGTTCAGGTGCAGGAAGTTCATCGCGATGCCGAGCAGCGTCGACGCCGAGACGACGGCATAGAAGGCCTTCGCCTCGCGGGGCTTGTATTCGAGGCCGGTTCGCCAGCCCATGACGTCGCCGACGGCATACGCGGCGCTCCCGGCGAGCACCGGTATGGCGAGCAGTCCGGTGCCGACGATGCCGGTCGCGAAGAGCACGAACGCGTAGCGACCGCCGATCGGCCTGAGCGCCTCCGCGGCCTGCGCCGCCGTGTCGATGTCTGTGACGCCGTGCTGGTGCAGCGTGACGGCGGCCGTCAGGATGATGAAGAGGGCGACGACGTTCGACACGCCCATCCCGACGTAGGTGTCGGCGTCGATGCGCGCGAGCTGCCGGGGCGCCTGGTGGCGTGCGCGCTTGAGCGGCAGCTCGGCGGGCGCGGCGCGCAGATCCTCGACTTCCTGCGAAGCCTGCCAGAAGAACAGGTACGGGCTGATCGTCGTCCCGATGACGGCGACGAACGCGGTGAGGTATTCGGGCGTGAACGACAGGTGCGGAACGATCGTCTCGAGGACCACCTCGCGCCAGGGCACGTCGATGGCGAAGGGAATCGCGACATAGGCAAAGACCGCCAGCGTCAGCCACTTCAATATCGAGACGTAGCTGCTGTAGGGAACGAAGATCTGGAGCAGCATCGAGACGAGGCCGAAGCCGACCGCTCCCCAGAGCGCGCTGCCGCCGACGAGCAGGTGCAGCGAAGCCCCCATCGCTCCGAGGTCGGCGCCGATGTTGATGGTGTTGGCGACGAGCAGGAGAAGGATCAGGGGAGCCAGCAGCTGCATCGGGTAGCCGGCGCGCAGGTTCGCGGCGATTCCCCGCCCCGTCACCCGGCCGATCCGCGCGCTGACGAGCTGCACCGACACCATCAACGGGTAGCTGAAGAGCATGCTCCACAACATGCCGAATCCGAACTGGGCGCCGACCTGCGCGTAGGTGCCGATCCCGCTCGGGTCGTCGTCCGACGCTCCGGTGATCAGCCCCGGCCCGAGGCGCGAGATCCAGCTCTTTTTCTGCGGGGCGGCTTCCGGCGTTCGGGCCGCGGGCTTGTGGTGGGAAGACATGTCGCCTTCCTTGGGCACATGGCGTGCCGTGAGCCGGCGCGGGCGTTCACAATCGCTTGCCGGTCACCCCTTGGCCGGCACGGCGCGGCATCGTGCCGTCAGGGACGGCATTCACGCGGCGCGCGAGGGAGGCACATGGACACGGCGAAGCTGATCGCGATCGACACGCACACGCATCTCGAGGTGTCGTGCCGCAACCCCTTCGACAACTACGGCGAGGAGTACGACCGCGCCGCCGACAAGTACTTCCGCTCCAGCCGACGTCCGACGATGGACGAGACGATTGCCTACTACCGGGAAAAGAAGATCGGCTTCGTCAACTTCACGGTCGACGCCGAGACGCAGATGGGGCGGCGCCGCATTCCGAACGAGGAGATCGCCGAAGCGGCGCAGCAGAACAGCGACATCATGATCGCCTTCGCCTCGATCGACCCGCACAAGGGGAAGATGGGCGCCAGGGAAGCGAAGAAGCTCGTCGAGGAGTACGGCGTCAAGGGATTCAAGTTCCACCCGACGGTGCAGGGCTTCGAGCCGGCCGACAAGATGGCGTGGCCGATCTACGAGGTGATCGCCGAACATCACCTTCCCGCAGTCTTCCACAGCGGCCACTCGGGAATCGGCAGCGGCATGCGCTGCGGCGGCGGCCTGCGCTTGCAGAACTCGAACCCGATGCTGCTCGAAGACGTCGCCATCGCCTTCCCCGACATGCAGATCATCGTCGCGCATCCGTCGTGGCCGTGGCAGGACGAGGCGATCTCGCTCGCCATGCACAAGCCCAACATCTGGATCGACCTGTCGGGCTGGAGCCCAAAGTACTTTCCGCCGCAGCTCGTGCAGTACGCGAACACGCTGCTGAAGGACCGCATCCTGTTCGGCAGCGACTACCCGCTGATCACGCCGGACCGCTGGCTGAAGGACTTCGAGGAGGCGGGGTTCAAGGACGAGGTCAAGCCCCTGATCCTGAAGCAGAACGCGATGCGCCTCCTCAAGCTCGGCGTGCCGGCGACGGCCGGGTCGTGACCGCGGCCGGCGCCGCCGGCCCCGATCTCAGGTGCGCTCGAAGATCGCCGCGATGCCCTGGCCTCCGCCAATGCACATCGTGACCAGCGCATAGCGTCCACCGATCCGCTGCAGCTCGTAGATCGCCTTGATCGTGATGATCGCCCCGGTCGCGCCGACCGGGTGGCCGAGCGAGATTCCCGAGCCGTTCGGGTTCACCTTCGCCGGGTCGAGCTCGAGCGCGCGCGTCACGGCGCAGGCCTGCGCGGCGAAGGCCTCGTTCGATTCGATGACGTCGAGGTCCTTCACCGAAAGGCCGGCGCGCTTCAACACCAGGCGCGTCGCCGGCACCGGGCCCAGGCCCATCAGCTTCGGGTCGACGCCGGCGTGGGCGTAGGCGACGAGGCGCGCCAGCGGCTTCAGCTTCGAAGACCCCTTCAGCACCGCGCCGGTGACGAGGACGACCGCGGCCGCGCCGTCGTTGAGGCCCGAGGCGTTGCCCGCCGTCACCGAGCCGCCTTCCTTGAACGCCGGCTTCATCTTCGCCAGCGCCTCGATCGTCGTGTCGGCCCGCACGTGCTCGTCCGTGTCGAACAGCGTCGTTCCCTTTCTTGTCTTCAGCTCGACCGGAACGATCTGCGACTTGAAGCGCCCTTCGGCGATGGCGTGGGCGGCGCGCTTCTGGCTCTCGACGGCGAGCGCGTCCTGCATCTCGCGCGTGATGCCGTCGCGCTGCGCGACGTTCTCTGCCGTGAGGCCCATGTGGATCTTGTGGAACGGGTCGTTCAGGATGCCGAGCATGTAGTCGGTCGCCGTCACGTCGCCCATGCGCGCACCCCAGCGCGCGCTGCCGAGGAAATACGGGCCGCGGCTCATCGACTCGGCGCCGCCGGCGATCGCGACCTCGGCGTCGCCGAGCATCAAGGCCTGCGCCGCCGAGACGATCGCCTGCAGCCCGGAGCCGCACAGGCGGTTGACGTTGAACGCCGGCGTCTCCTGCGGCAGGCCGGCGTCGAGCGCGGCGACTCGCGACAGGTAGGCGTCGCGAACGTCGGTCGGGATGACGTTGCCCATGACGACGTGGCCGATCGCCGCCGCCTCGAGGCCGCTGCGCGCCAGCGCTTCCTTCACCGCGAGAGTCGCGATCTGCGTCAAGGGCACGTCCTTGAGCGAGCCGCCGTAGGTTCCGATGGCGGTGCGCGCCGCGGCGACGATGTAGATGTCGGGTGAGCTCATGGTGTGGTTCCTGGTTGCCTGAAGAAAGTTTGCCTACATGCTGCGCCGGTACTGCCCGCCGACCTCGAACAGGGCCTGCGTGATCTGGCCGAGCGAGCACGAGCGGACGGCCTGCATCAGCACCTCGAAGACGTTCTTGTTGTCGATCACCGCCTGCTGCAGGCGCTTGAGCATCGCCGGCGACTCGGCGGCGTGGCGAGAGTGGAAGTCGGCCAGGCGAGCAAGCTGCGACTGCTTCTCGGCCTCGGTTGAGCGCGCCAGCTCGAGGCTTTGCGGCACCGGGTCGCCGTGCGGGTTGCGGAAGGTGTTGACGCCGACGATCGGGTACGCACCCGTGTGCTTCTGCATCTCGTAGTGCATCGACTCTTCCTGGATCTGGCCGCGCTGGTAGCCGGTCTCCATCGCGCCGAGCACGCCGCCGCGCTCGGCGATCGTCTCGAACTCCTTCAGCACCGCCTCCTCGACGAGCTCGGTCAGCTCCTCGATGATGAACGAGCCCTGGTTCGGGTTCTCGTTCTTCGCCAGGCCCCACTCGCGGTTGATGATGAGCTGGATCGCCATCGCCCGGCGCACGCTCTCTTCGGTCGGCGTCGTGATCGCTTCGTCGAAGGCGTTCGTGTGCAGGCTGTTGCAGTTGTCGTAGATCGCGATCAGCGCCTGCAACGTGGTGCGGATGTCGTTGAACTGGATCTCCTGCGCGTGCAGGGAGCGGCCGCTCGTCTGCACGTGGTACTTGAGCTTCTGGCTGCGTTCGTTGGCGCCGTAGCGGTCGCGCATCGCCACCGCCCAGATGCGCCGGGCGACGCGCCCGAGCACCGTGTACTCCGGGTCCATCCCGTTGGAGAAGAAGAAGCTCAGGTTCGGCGCGAAGTCGTCGACGTGCATGCCGCGCGCCAGGTACGCCTCGACGAAGGTGAAGCCGTTCGACAGCGTGAAGGCGAGCTGGCTGATCGGATTCGCTCCCGCTTCGGCGATGTGATAGCCCGAGATCGAGACCGAGTAGAAGTTGCGAACGCCGTGGTGCACGAAGTACTCGGCGATGTCGCCCATCACCTTGAGGCTGAACTCGGTCGAGAAGATGCAGGTGTTCTGCCCCTGGTCTTCCTTGAGAATGTCGGCCTGCACCGTGCCGCGGACGTTCTCGAGGACCCAGGCGCGGATCTTCTGGCTCTCGCCGACGGTCGGCTCGCGGCCGTTGTCGGCGCGGAATTTGTCGAACTGCTGGTCGATCGCCGCGTTCATGAACATCGCCAGGATGCTCGGCGCCGGGCCGTTGATCGTCATCGAGACCGAGGTCTGCGGGTTCGTCAGGTCGAATCCCGAATAGAGGACCTTCAGGTCGTCGAGCGTCGCGATCGACACGCCCGAGTTGCCGACCTTGCCGTAGATGTCGGGGCGCCGGTCCGGGTCGTGCCCGTACAGGGTGACGGAATCGAACGCCGTCGACAACCGCTTGGCCGGAGTCCCGGCCGAAAGCAGCTTGAAGCGGGCGTTGGTCTTGAAGGCGTCGCCTTCGCCGGCGAACATCCGCGTCGGGTCCTCGTTCTCGCGCTTGAACGCGAACACGCCCGCCGTGAACGGGAAGCTGCCGGGCACGTTCTCCTTCAACTGCCAGCGCAGGATTTCCGAGGCGTCGTCGAACTTCGGCAGCGCGACCTTGGGCACGTGCGTGCCGGACAGCGACGTCGTGGTGAGCGCCGTGCGAATCTCCTTGCCGCGGATCTTCAC